>NZ_BAABCQ010000102.1:0-28212 GCF_039539045.1 Streptomyces marokkonensis | reverse complement strand
GCGGATGCCGGGCCAGCACCGCGTCCACCTCGGGCGTCAACGCCGCCGCCAGCCGAGACGCGGCCGGCCGGGTCTCGTCCCGCAGCGCGTCGACGGCGGTGAGCAGCGACCGTCGGTCCGCGCGGCCCGGCACGTCCGCGGCGGCGCGCTCGTACAACCGGGCGCCCTCCTCCAGGACCAGGTCGGTGTCCAGGCCGGCCGGGATCTTGATCCGCGCGTGGCGCCGCCAGGTGGTGACCGGGTCGCCCCACGCCTCCACGGTGTACGACCACAGGCCGGGCTCACCGGCGGTGACGGTGGCGCCCCAGCGGTCGGTGCCCGGGGCCAGTTCGCGCATCGGCGCGCACGGGCCCGGTCGGCCCCGCGGATCTCTGAGGACGGCATGGGCGGCGACCGCGTCGTGGCCCTCGCGGAAGACGGTGGCCGAGATCTCGAAGGACTCGCCGGTGACGGCCTTGGCGGGCCTGCGTCCCTGCCGGACCATCGGGCGGACGTCCAGGACGGGGACGCGTCCGACGACGGTGGTGCCGTCGGCGGGCGGGGACGCGAAGGGCGCCGAGACGGGTGTGGCGGAGGGCT
Source organism: Streptomyces marokkonensis (assembly GCF_039539045.1). Taxonomy (NCBI): domain Bacteria; kingdom Bacillati; phylum Actinomycetota; class Actinomycetes; order Kitasatosporales; family Streptomycetaceae; genus Streptomyces; species Streptomyces marokkonensis. Next base: position 27,633 of record NZ_BAABCQ010000102.1, on the reverse strand, counting down.
CCGCCGAGACGGGCGTGGCGGAGGGCTCCACCGAGACGGGCGCGGCGGAGGATACCGAGGGGGGTGCTGACGAGTGGTGCGTGGCGGGCATGACCGCTCCTGTCCGCGTCAACGTGGGTGGGCGGATGGCTCTGGGGAGGTGGGTCCTGCGGGGGTACGTGTGGGTGTACCGCAGGAGCCTTCCCACACTTTTCGGGTGGGCAATCCGGCACTTTGTTACCTACTCACGCGTATGTCGACACACGCGACGACCTGACCGGACACCTTCCCCGCCGGGAGATCGACACGCCGGTGGTTATTAGCCCGTCCGGAGAGCGCGAACGACGCCGTTCAGGCCGAATCGGAGGTCTGAGGGCGAAGGCCCCAGCGAGGGACACATCGCGCCGGTAACGTCGTCGGGGTGAAGGCGATTCGTCGACTGACCGTCCGTCCCGTTCTCCCCGACCCCCTCCGGCCCCTCAGCGACCTGGCCCGGAATCTGCGCTGGTCCTGGCATCCGGAGACCCACGACCTCTTCCAGTCCGTCGACCCCGAGTGCTGGACCGCGTCCGGCTGCGACCCGGTACGGCTGCTCGGCACCGTCCGGCCCGCACGCCTCGCGGAGCTGGCCGAGGACCGGCGCTTCCTGCGCCGGCTGACCGCGGTGGCCGACGACCTCGACCGCTACATGACCGGCGACCGCTGGTACCAGGCACAGCCCGGCCGACTCCCCGCCGCCGTGGCCTACTTCTCGCCCGAGTTCGGCATCACCGCCGCCCTGCCCCAGTACTCCGGCGGCCTCGGCATCCTGGCCGGCGACCATCTGAAGGCGGCCAGCGACCTGGGCGTGCCGCTCATCGGCGTCGGCCTGCTCTACCGCCACGGCTACTTCCGCCAGTCCCTCTCCCGGGACGGCTGGCAACAGGAGCACTACCCCGTCCTCGACCCCCACGAGCTGCCCCTCGTCCTCCTCAAGGAGACCGACGGCACCCCCGCCCACGTCGCGCTCGCGCTGCCCGGCGGCCGGGAACTGCGGGCCCGCGTCTGGCTGGCCCAGGTCGGCCGGGTGCCGCTGCTGATGCTGGACTCGGACGTCGAGGAGAACGACCTCGGCGAACGCGGCGTCACCGACCGGCTCTACGGCGGCGGCAGCGAACACCGGCTCCTCCAGGAGATGCTCCTCGGTATAGGAGGTGTCCGCGCGGTACGGACGTACTGCCGGCTCACCGGTCACGCCGCGCCGGAGGTCTTCCACACCAACGAGGGCCACGCCGGCTTCCTGGGGCTGGAACGCATCGCCGAACTCTGTGACAAGGGCCTGGAGTTCGGCTCCGCGCTGGAGGCGGTCCGGGCCGGCACCGTCTTCACCACCCACACCCCCGTCCCGGCCGGCATCGACCGCTTCGACCGCGAACTGGTCGCCCGACACTTCGGCCCCGACTCCGAGCTCCCGCGCATCGACGTCGAGCGCGTCCTCAGGCTCGGCATGGAGACCTACCCGGGCGGCGAGCCCGGCCTCTTCAACATGGCCGTGATGGGCCTGCGCCTGGCCCAGCGCGCCAACGGCGTCTCCCTGCTGCACGGCGGGGTCAGTCGGGAGATGTTCTCCGGGCTGTGGCCCGGCTTCGACGCCGACGAGGTGCCGATCACCTCCGTCACCAACGGGGTGCACGCCCCGACCTGGGTCGCCCCCGAGGTGTTCCGGCTCGGCGCCCGGCAGATCGGCGTCCAGCGGGCCGAGGACGCGCTGTCCGTCGGCGACTCGGACCGCTGGGACTCGGTCGCGGACATCGCCGACCAGGACATCTGGGAGCTGCGCCGCACCCTGCGCGAGCAGCTCGTCACCGAGGTACGGCAACGGCTGCGCGCCTCCTGGCGGCAGCGCGGCGCCGGGGCCGCCGAGCTGGGCTGGATCGACGACGTCCTCGACCCGGACGTGCTCACCATCGGATTCGCCCGGCGGGTCCCCTCGTACAAGCGGCTGACGCTGATGCTGCGCGACCGCGACCGTCTGACGGACCTGCTCCTGCACCCCGAGCGGCCCGTCCAGATCGTCGTCGCGGGCAAGGCGCACCCGGCGGACGACGGCGGCAAGCGGCTGGTGCAGGAGCTGGTGCGGTTCGCGGACGACCCGCGGGTGCGGCACCGGATCGTGTTCCTGCCGGACTACGGCATGGGGATGGCGCAGAAGCTCTACCCGGGCTGCGACATCTGGCTGAACAACCCCCTCCGCCCGCTGGAGGCGTGCGGCACCAGCGGCATGAAGGCGGCGCTCAACGGCTGCCTCAACCTGTCGGTCCTGGACGGCTGGTGGGACGAGTGGTTCCAGCCGGACTTCGGCTGGGCGATCCCCACCGCCGACGGCGCGGGCACCGACCCGGACCGGCGTGACGCCATAGAGGCCGCCGCCCTCTACGACCTGCTGGAGCAGCGGATCACCCCCCGCTTCTACGAGCGGGGCGCGAGCGGCCTGCCCGACCGGTGGATCGAGATGGTCCGCCGGACCCTGAGCCTGCTCGGACCGAAGGTGCTGGCCGGCCGCATGGTCCGCGAGTACGTCGAGCGGCTCTACACCCCGGCGGCCGAGGCGCACCGCGCGATGGACCCGGACTCGGCCCGTGCGCTGGCCGAGTGGAAGGCCCGGGTGAGGGCTGCCTGGACCGGGGTGAGCGTCGACCATGTGGAGACGTCCGCCGCGAGCGCCACGGCGGAGCTGGGCTCGACGCTCGGGCTGCGGGTACGGGTGAACCTCGGCGATCTCGCCCCGGACGACGTCGAGGTGCAGGCGGTCTCCGGCCGGGTGGACTCCGAGGACCGGATCACCGACGCGACGACCGTGCCGCTGAAACCGGCGGGCGGTCCCGACCTGGAGGGCCGCTGGCTCTACGAGGGCCCGCTGGCCCTGGACCGCACCGGCCCCTTCGGCTACACGGTCCGCGTCCTGCCCGCGCACCGGCTGCTGGCGTCCGGCGCGGAGGCGGGTCTGGTCGCGGTGCCCTCCGACGAGCTGGCCCAGGCGGCGGGGCTGCTGATGAGGTGAGCACGCCGGTGAGGTGAGCATGCCGGTGAGGTGAGCGCCCGGGCGGCGAGGACGGGCTCAGTCCTCCTCGTCGCCGCCGCTCAGCCGTCGCAGGACGGTCCCGCAGCGGCGGGCGTAGGCGTGCTGGAAGGCGCGGGCGGCCGGTCCGCCTGCCTTGGCGTACCACTTGGCCGGGCGGCTGAAGGCGGTCACCGTCAGCCAGACGGTGCCGTCGCCGGTCCGGTCGACGACGAAGGCCTCCTCGCCGGACTCGGGGTGGCCGGGCAGCGTGCCGTAGGCCCAGCCGGCCCGGCGGGGTTCGTCCAGGGTCCAGACCACCCGGCAGGGCGCCTTGATCACCCCGGCGAGGGTGACGGTGACGTCGACGCCGGGCGCCGCGCGCTCCGCGCCCGCGTCGATGCCGACGCCCATCTCCCGGTGCATCTCCCAGGTCAGCACGGCCTCGACCGCGCGTTGGAAGACCGGTTCGCCCTCCCCGAGGCGTGTGCGTACGTGCATGGGGCGGAAGCCGGGCGGGCAGTGGCCCTGCTCGCGGGTGGCGCCGACGTCGTCGTACGTGAAGGACATGGGTCCCAAGAGTAGGGCGACACCCTGGAACCTGGGGTTCCGGGTGCCGCCCTCGGGCCGTGTCGGATCACGGGCCGTGTCGGATCACGGGTGGGGCCGTGTACGGGTCGAGCCGGGAACGGCCGAGCCGGGTACGGGCTTACGGGAAGGTGAGCCGCCAGGAGTCGATGTAGCCGGTGTCCTGCCGGCCCTGGTCCTGGACACGCAGTTTCCAGGTGCCGTTGGCCGTCTCGGACGAGGCGTTGACCGTGTAGGTCTCGTGCACGTCCTCGGCCGGGTCGTAGCCGCTGTTCTTCAGGCGGTACGCCGTCCCGTCGGGCGCGACCAGGTCGATCCGCAGGTCACCGCGCCAGCTGTGCACGATGTCCACGCCCACCTTCAGGTCGCTCGGCGCGTTCCCGGCCCGGCCGGAGACGATGAGCGAGGAGGTCACCGCCGACCCGTAGTCGGGGATGTTCACGTTCGTGCCGCTCTCGAAGGTCGTGCCGTCGCCGCCGCCACCGCCGTCACCGGGGCGCGCGCCGACGTTGATGCCCGCCCACGCGTGCTGCACCGCCGTGTACTCGGCGCTGTCGGTGCCGTACAGCTCACCGGCCGCCGCGAGGGTGCCGGTGCGGGCGCCCGCGTAGTTGGTGGTCGACGTGAACTTCGTGGTCAGCGCGCGGAACCAGATCTTCTCCGCCTTGGCACGGCCGATGCCGGTGACCGGGAGACCGTCCGAGGTCGGCGAGTCGTAACTGACACCGTTGATGGTCTTGGTGCCGCTGCCCTCGCTCAGCAGGTAGAAGAAGTGGTTGGCCGGGCCGGACGAGTAGTGGACGTCGACGTTGCCGATCCCCGAGTACCAGTAGTCCTTGGACGCGCCGTCCTTGCTGGGCTCGTCCATGTAGCGCAGCGGCGTGCCGTCACCGTTGATGTCGATCTCCTCGCCGATGAGGTAGTCACCGACGTCGGAGGAGTTGTTCGCGTAGAACTCGACGGACGCGCCGAAGATGTCGGAGGTGGCCTCGTTCAGCCCACCGGACTCACCGCTGTAGTTGAGCCCCGCGGTGTTGGAGGTGAGGCCGTGCGTCATCTCGTGCGCGGCCACGTCGATGGAGGTGAGCGGGTTGGCGTTGCCGGAGCCGTCGCCGTACGTCATGCAGAAGCAGCCGTCCGACCAGAAGGCGTTGACGTAGTTGTTGCCGTAGTGGACCCGGGAGTAGGCGCCCACACCGTCACCGCGGATACCGGACCGGCCCTGGACGTTCTTGTAGTAGTCCCAGGTCAGCGCGGCCCCGTAGTGGGCGTCGGCGGCGGCGGTCTCCGCGTTGCTCGCACTGCCGTTGCCCCAGGTGTCGTCGGGGCCGGAGAAGAGCGTGCCGGTGCCGGAGGTGCCCCGGTTGAGGTTGTACGTCCTGTGGTTGCCGCGCGTGGTGTCGGTCAGCGTGTACGACGACCCGGACTGCGCGGTGCCCAGCGTCACCGTGCCGCTGTACAGGGTGTTGCCGGTGCCGTTGTGGATCGCCTGGTACTCGTGGAGCTTGGCGCCGGTGGCGGCGTCGGTTACCACGTGCAGCTCGTTGGGGGTGCCGTCCTCCTGGAGGCCGCCCACGACCGTCTCGTAGGCCAGCACCGGGGTGCCGTTCGCCGCCCAGATCACCTTGCGCGGCGCGCGGTCGGCCGCCGGCTTCTCGGCGCCGGCCGCCTTCGCGGCGGACACGGCCTGCCGCTCGGCCTTCCCGGCGGCGATCCTCGGCGTCACGGTGGCCGGTTCGATCGCCTTGGCGGTGGCCTTCACGACCCGCTCGGTCTTCCCGGCGTCGGTGCTGACGACCAGGTCACCGCCGAGGACGGGCAGCCCGTCGTAGGTGCGCTCGTAGCGGGTGTGCACGGTGCCGTCGCGGTCCTTGACCACGTCGCGGACGACCAGCTTCTCCTTGGCGCCCAGGCCGAGGCCGTCGGCGGTCTTCGCCGTGGCGGCGTCGGCGTCGCGTATCAGCTCGGCGCGCTGGGCCGGGGTGAGCTTGACGGACTCGGTGCCCGGAGCCGGGGCCGGCGCGGGTGCCGCGGTGGCGGCGCCGGACTGGACCGCGGTGGCGATCAGCGCGGCGACACCGGCCAGGGCGACGGCCGCGGCACGACGGTGCGCGGCGCGGTGCCCGGTGGTGCGGTGGGACGAGGTGTGGGAGGTGCGTCTGTGGGGAGTGCTGCTGCTCAACACTGACTCCTTCTGCGTGGCCGCGGATCGCGCGGCCGGGGGAGACCGGTCGGCGGGTGAGCCGGCCGGGCGGTACTGGGCGGTACGCAGAAACGACGTGCCAGGAGCTGGCCGCGGCACAGCGCTCGTGGGCGAAGCTGTGGGGGCGCTGTGGAGCGGCCGTGGGAAGAGTGGCAGGAAATCCGGCTTCCTGTCAGGAGCGCGTCAGAAAGTTCGGGGAAGTTGGCCGGAAATCGTTCGTTGTCCGGGCGTTCATGTTCGATATACGGGAGAGATGCCTCGGCTCGGACAGTGACCCGGTACCGACCGCGTGGTACTGGCCGTTCGTTCAGTCGGTACGGGGTCCGGCCGACGACTCCCCGTGCCAGGAACCCCACAGCGCCGCGTACGCCCCGCCCGCCGCCACCAGTTCGTCGTGCGTGCCGAGTTCGGTCAGCAGGCCGTCCTCCATCACCGCCACACGGTCGGCGTCGTGCGCGGTGTGCAGGCGGTGCGCGATGGCGATGACCGTACGGCCCTCCAGTACGGCGGCCAGGGCGCGCTCGGTGTGCCGGGCCGTCGTCGGGTCCAGCAGGGCGGTGGCCTCGTCCAGGATCAGGGTGTGGGGGTCGGCGAGCACCACGCGGGCCAGGGCGAGCTGCTGGGCCTGCGAGCCGTCCGCCCGGTGACCGCTCCTGCCGAGCTCGGTGCCGAGCCCCTCGGGCAGCTCCCGCACCCATTCCTCGGCGCCCACCGAGGCGAGCGCGGACCACAACTCATCGTCGGCGGCGGCCGGTTCGGCGATGACGAGGTTGTCACGGACCGTGCCGAGGAAAACGTGGTGCTCCTGGGTGACCAGTACGACCTGCCGGCGCAGCCGCTCCGGCCCGAGGCCGACCACGGGCACCCCGCCCACCGTCACCGACCCCTCCGTCGGCGCGTCCACGCCCGCCAGCAGCCGGCTCAGCGTGGTCTTGCCGGCCCCGGACGGCCCGACGACCGCCAACCGCTCACCCGGCCGCACCGTCAGGTCCACCCCGCGCAGCACCTCACCGCCCCGGTCGTAGGCGTACCGCACCCCGGACACGTCGATACGGTCGTCCGCCGGGACCGGCGAGTCGTCCGCCGCCGCCCGCGGGGCGCGCGCCAGACCCTCCACCCGGGCGAAGGAGGCACCGCCCGCCTGGAGCTGCTCGATCCGCATCAGCACCTCGTCGAGCGGCCCGGCCAGCTGCTGGAGAAACACCGCGGACGCCACCACCGCCCCGAGGCTCACCGACCCGTGCGCGTGCAGGAACCCGCCACACAGCAGCACGCCCGCCACGGGGACGACGTAGGAGATCTCCACCGCCGGGAAGAACACGCTGCGCAGGTACAGCGTGTGGAACCGCGTGCGTCGCGCGGCCTCCAGCGCCTCCCGGTTCGTCGCGACGCGCCGGCCGGCCAGTCCGAACGCCTCGACGGTGCGGGCCCCGGCCACCGTGGCGGCGAGGCTCTCGGCGACCTGGGAGGTGGCCGCCCCCTCGGCGAGATAGCCGGCCCGCGCCCGGCGCAGGTACCAGCGCAGCGCGAACCAGACCGGCGTCAGCCCCAGCACCCCCACGGCACCGAGCAGCGGGTCGAGCACGAACACCGCGGCGGTGAGGAACAGCGCCTGCACGGAGTTGACCAGCAGGTCGGGTCCGGCGTCGCGCAGCGTCGTGCCGACGGCGGACACGTCGGCGGTGCCGCGCGTCGTCAGGTCCCCGGTGCCGGCCCGTTCCACCACGGACGCCGGCAGGGCGAGCGCCCGGTCCACGAACCGCTCCCGCACCCGGGCGAGGGTCCGTTCCCCGAAACGGTGTCCCACGTACCGCGCCCAGCGGGCCAGCAGCAGCTGCGCCAGCGAGCACAGCAGGATGGCGAGCGCCATCCGGTCCACGGCGCCGACCCCGCCCCCGGCACGCACCTCGTCGACGATCCGGCCCAGCAACCACGGGCCCGCGAGCCCGGCGAGGGCGGCCAGCGCGTTGAGACCGAGGACGAGGGCGAAGGCCCGCCGGTCGGAGCGTACGAGGTGGGCCGCCGCCCGGCGGACATCGGCGCGCCCGGCGACGGGGAGCTGTCCCGAGGACGTCATCGGGCCGCCTCGTCGTCCCGTGCGACCAGCGACCGGTATCCCGGCTCGGTGTCGAGGAGTTCGCGATGACCGCCGGTGGCGACGACCTTGCCGTCGACCACGTAGTGCACGACGTCCGCCCGGTCGAGCAGCAGCGGGGAAGTGGCGGCCACCACGGTCGTACGGCCCTTGCGGGAGTCCCGCAGCCGGTCCGCGACCGTGGCCTCGGTGTGCGCGTCGAGCGCGGAGGTCGGCTCGACGGCGAGCAGGATCTCGGGGTCGGCCAGCAGGGCCCTGGCCAGCCGGATGCGCTGGCGCTGGCCACCGGAGAGGGTGCGGCCCTGCGCCGCGACGGGGGTGTCCAGGCCGTCGGGAAGGCCGCGGACGATGTCGTCAGCGGCGGCCGCGTGGACGGCGTGGGTCAGGCGGGAGTGCGCGTGGGCTTCGGAGTGCGCGTGGGCTGCCGCGTGCGAGGGGGCTCCCGTGTGCGCGTGTGTCCCGGCGGGCCGTCGGGAGGCGTCCGCGGGTTCGCCGTGTCCGTTCGCGCTTGCGCGGTGAAGTGCCCAGCGGGTGCCTGCGTTTGTGCGGTGAAGTGCCCAGCGGGTGCCTGCGTCTGAGCGGCGCAGCTCCACGTCGGTGCCCCCTACGTCCCCGCGGCGCGGCTCCGCGTCGGCACCCCTCGCGTCTCCCGGACCGGCCCGGTCGGCTTCCGTCGCGCCGATCACCTCGCGCAGGACGCCCGCGAACAGGTCGGCCTCCGCCTCCGCGACCAGAATGCGGTCCCGTACCTGTCCGAGCGGCACCCCGGTCAGCGGCACCCCGCCCCACGTGACGTCGGAGGGCGTGTAGCGGCCGAGGCGGTCGATCACCGTGGCGGCGTCGGCCGGCCGGGCGCCGGCCAGCGCGGTCAGGCGGCCCGGCAGTACGCGGACCCCGGAGGCCGGGTCGTGCAGGACCGAGGGCTCCGCGGGGGCGTCCAGGGTGCCGTCGTCCGGTTCGGGTTCCAGCCGCAGGAACGCGACGACACGGCGGGCGGCCACCACACCCTGGTTGAGCTGCTGGGCCATCTCGATGAGGAACGCCACCGGCCACCCCAGCGCCACCACGTAGCCGTACACCGCCACCAGTTCGCCCACGCTGATCCGCCCCTGCACGGCCAGGCGGGCGCCCATCCAGGTCACCAGCCCCAGGAACAGCATCGGCAGGCCCAGACCGAGGGCCTGGATCCAACTGGTCACCGCCCCGACCCGGTAACCCTGCTCGCGCAGCCGCCCCGAGTCCCGGCGGAACGCGTCCGCGACCAGGCCCTTGCCGCCCAGCCCGTTCAGCACCCGCAGTCCGCCCGCGAGGTCGCCGATCCGCGCGGTCAGTACTGCCTGCCGCTCCCGGTACTCGGTCTCCGTGCCCTGCAACCGCCCCATGAGCGGTCCCATCAGTACGCCGATCACCGGCACCCCGAGCAGCACCACCAGGGCGAGCCGGGGCGACACCGACAGCATCAGTCCGCCGACCACCGCATAGGCGACGACCGAGCCGACGCCCGGACCCACGGCGGTCAGGGCCCTGCTGATCGTCCCCACGTCCCCGACCCCGATGGTGACGACCTCACCGGCCCCCACCTGCCGGCGCAGCGCCGCACCGAGCCGCGTGGCGTGCCCGACGACCACCTTGACCGTGCGGAAGTTGGCGTCCATCCGCACCCGTGTCATGGTGCGGTGCCGCATGACGCCCAGCCAGGCGTTGAACGCCCCGACGGCGACCAGCGCGCCCGTCCAGCCGGCCAGCGCGCCCAGGTCACCGGGGACCAGACCGTGGTCGACCGCCCGGGCCATCAGGTACGGCGTCGCCGCCAGCAGCACCATCCAGACGCTGGCGAACACCGCCCCCGCCAGGCACCGCGGCCACTGCCGCGCCACCAGCCACCCCAGATAGCGCCGGCCACCCCGGCGGTCGGGCGTGCCGGGGTCCTCGTACGCGTCGATCACCGCTGCCTCCCCCGGCTGCTTGCCGCACGGACCTCCCGGACTCCCGACGTCACGCCAGACTGTCCCGCCAGGCCCGGTGCAGGTCCGCGAAACGCCCCGTCCCGGCGATCAGGCCGGCCGGTGCGCCGTCCTCCACGATCCGGCCGTGCTCCATCACGAGCACCCGGTCGGCGATCTCCACGGTGGAGAGCCGGTGCGCGATCACGACCGCCGTACGGCCCTTCAGCACCGTCGCCATCGCCCGCTGCACCGCGCGCTCACCGGGGACGTCCAGCGAGCTGGTCGCCTCGTCCAGGATCAGCACCGCCGGATCGGCGAGCAGCGCCCGCGCGAACGCGACCAGTTGCCGCTGCCCGGCGGAGATGCGGCCACCCCGCTTGCGGACGTCGGTGTCGTAGCCGTCGGGCAGCGCGGCGACGAAGTCGTGGGCGCCGATCGCCTTCGCGGCCCGCTCGATCTCCTCCCGCGTCGCCTCCGGACGGCCGATGGCGATGTTCTCGGCGACCGTCCCGGAGAACAGGAACGCCTCCTGCGTCACCATCACCACCCCGCGCCGGAGTTCCGGCACGGCGAGATCGCGCAGATCGGTGCCGTCCAGCAGGACCCGCCCGTCGGAGGGGTCGTAGAACCGGGCGAGCAGCTTGGCCAGCGTCGACTTGCCCGCGCCCGTGGAGCCCACGACGGCGACCGTCTGCCCGGCCGGGATCGTCAGGTCGAAGCGGGGCAGCACCTCACCGCCGGTGCGGTAGCCGAAGCGGACCCCGTCGAAGACGACCTCGCGCCCGGGATGCTCCGACTCCAGGGGCGGCAGTTCCTTCGGCGCGGTCGGCTCGGGCACGGTCGGCGTCTGGGCCAGCAGCCCGGCGATCTTCTCCAGCGAGGCCGCCGCCGACTGGTAGGAGTTCAGGAACATGCCGAGCCGATCGATCGGGTCGTACAGCCGGCGCAGGTACAGCACCGCCGCCGCCAGCACGCCGAGCGCGAGCGTGCCGTCCGCGACCCGGTAGGCGCCCCACAGCACGATCCCCGCGACGGCCGTGTTGGCGACGAGTCGCGAACCGACGACGTAGCGGGCCATTTCCAGCAGCGCGTTGCCGTTCGTCCGCTCGTGGTGCCGGTTCAGTACGGCGAAGTCGGCGTCGTTGGCGGCCTCGCGGCGGAAGGCGCGCACCGGCCGGATGCCGTTCATCGTCTCCACGAACTTCACGATCACCGCGGCGATCGCCGTGGAACGCTGCCGGTACACCCGCCCCGCCCGCCGCTGGTACAGCCGCACCAGCCCGTACAGCGGCACGAACGACGCCACCGCGACCGCGCCGAGCCCCAGGTCCAGCCAGAGCAGCAGCGCCGCGATGTAGACGAAGGAGAGGATGACCGTCACCAGCTCCTGCAGCCCCTCGTCGAGCAGCTCGCGCAGAGACTCCACGTCGGTGGTCGAACGGGAGATGAGCCGACCCGAGGTGTAGCGCTCGTGGAAGTCGACGCTCAGCGCCTGGGCGTGGCGGAAGATCCTGCCGCGCAGGTCCAGCAGCACGTCCTGGCTGACGCGGGCCGCGGTGGCGATGAACGCGTACTGCAGCCCGCCCGCGGCCAGTGAGCACAGCAGGTAGCCGGCGCCCACCGCGATCAGCGGGCCGTGGTCGTCGTCCCCGAGGGCCGGCACGGCGCGGTCGATGGCGTACGCCACCAGCAACGGACCCGCCTGCACCGCCGCCTGCTGGAGCAGCAGGAGGAAGGCGGTGAGGGCGACCCGGGCCCTCCAGGGCGCCAGCAGCGAGCGCAGCAGGGCGCCGGTCGCGCCCGGCGGGCTGGGCAGGACGTCCCGGTCGAAGAGGTCGTCGGCCGCGCGGATCTCCGCCTCGGCCGCCGGATCCCCGCCCTCCGGTTGCTCCCTGTCCGACGCGGTGGCCGTGGGCGCGGTCATCGGCCATCCCCTTCCTCTGGCTCCTCGTGCCCCTCGTGCCCGGACATCAGATGGGCGTACTCGGCGTTGGTGCGCAGCAGTTCCTGGTGGGTGCCGACGGCGGTGACGCGGCCGCCCGAGAGCAGCGCCACGCGGTCGGCCAGCAGCACCGTGGACGGGCGGTGCGCCACGATCAGGGCGGTGGTGTCCGCGAGGACCTGCCGCAGGGCGGCCTCCACGGCGGCCTCGGTGTGTACGTCCAGCGCGGACAGCGGGTCGTCCAGGACGAGGAACCTCGGTGTGCCGACCACCGCCCGGGCCAGGGCGAGGCGCTGCCGCTGGCCGCCGGACAGGGTGAGGCCCTGCTCGCCGACCTGGGTGCCGGTGCCGTGGGGGAGGGCGTGCGCGAAGTCGGCCTGTGCGACGGCGAGCGCGCGCCCCAGCTCCTCGTCGCCGGCGTCGGCACCGGCCCCCATCAGTACGTTCTCGCCGACGGTCGCAGAGAAGAGCGTGGGCTCCTCGAAGGCCACGGCGACCATGGAGCGCAGCTCCTCGCGGGACAGGGCGGTGATGTCCCGGCCGTCCAGCGTGATCCGTCCGGAGGTCACCTCGTGCAGGCGGGGGACGAGCGCGGTGAGCGTCGTCTTCCCGCTGCCGGTGGCCCCGACCAGAGCCATCGACTCGCCGGGACGGATGTGCAGGTCGACCCGGTCGAGGAGGGGCGGGGAGCCGGGGGGCGCGTCGGGGTACCGGAAGCGGACGTTCTCGAAGCGAAGACCGTCGCCGTCGCCGTCGCCGTCGCCGTCGCCGTCGGCGTCGCGGCTGCCGGCCCGGGAGTGGGCCGCCGTAGCGGCCGCACCGGTCTCGACCTCCGCGTCCATCACCTCGAAGTACCGGTCCGTGGCCGTGGCCGCCTCCTGACTCATCGCCAGCAGGAAGCCGATCGACTCGACGGGCCACCGCAGCGCCAGCGCCGTGGACAGGAACGCGACCAGGGTCCCCGCCGACAGCGACCCGTCCGCCACCTGCACCGTGCCCACGACCAGCGCGGCGGCGATCGCCAGCTCCGGCAGCGTCACGATGACGGCCCAGATGGCCGCCAGCAGCCGTGCCTTGCGCAGCTCCGTCCCGCGCAGCGTGTGCGACAGCTCGTGGAAGGCCCGTGCCTGGCTGCGGTGCCGGCCGAACCCCTTGATGATCCGGACGCCGAGCACGCTCTCCTCGACCACCGTCGTCAGATCACCGACCTGGTCCTGCGCCCGCCGCGCCACCGCCGAGTACTTCTTCTCGAAGATCGCACAGGTGATCATCACAGGGATGGCGGGCCCGAGGACGACCAGCCCCAGCGTCCAGTCCTGCACCAGCATGATGCCCACGCCGACGAGGATCGTCACTCCGTTGACCAGCAGGAACGTCAGCGGGAAGGCGAGGAACATGCGCAGCAGCATCAGGTCCGTCGTCCCGCGCGACAGCAGCTGCCCCGAGGCCCACCGGTCGTGGAAGGCCACCGGCAGCCGCTGCAGATGCCGGTACAGGTCCGCCCGCATCCCCGCCTCGACCCCGGCCAGCGGCCGGGCCACCAGCCACCGCCGCAGCCCGAACAGCAGCGCCTCCGCCAGCCCGAGCAGCAGCAGGTACAGCGCCCCGAGCCACACACCGGCCGGATCGCGGTCGGCGACCGGCCCGTCCACCATCCACTTGAGGACGAGCGGGATCACCAGCCCCACGCAGGAGGCGAGGATCCCCACGCAGGCGGCGGTCCCCAACCGCGCCCGCACGGGCCGCACATAGGGCCACAGCCGCAGCAGCGAGCGTACGGTGGACCGTTCCCCGGCGGGATCCGGCGCACTGTTCGGCCCGGGGTCCGGAGCGGGGTCCTTGGTGGGTACAGGTGTCGTGGGCATCAGCAGCGAGCCTACGGTTCACCACTGACACTGCCCATCGGATTTTCGCGCTCACCGGGGTCGTACGGAGGCATCAACCGATCGGCCGATGCGCCTTCGAGCGCGTCGGCCGATGTGCCGCACCCCTGTGCCCCGGGACCCTGATGCCATGCCCGTCATCGAAGTCACCGACCTGCGCAGGTCCTACGGCGACCACCCCGCCGTCGACGGTGTGTCGTTCGCCGTCGAGGAGGGCGAGATCTTCGGCATCCGCGGCCCGAACGGCGCCGGCAAGACCACCACCGTCGAGTGCGTCGAGGGCCTGCGCGTCCCCGACGCGGGCCGCGTCCGAGTCACCGGCCTCGACCCCGTCGCCGACCACAAGGAGGTCACCCGCGTCCCGGGCACCCAGCTCCAGAAGAACGAGCTCCAGCCCGAACTCACCGTCCGCGAGGCCCTGGAGCTGTACGCCGCCTTCTACCCGGAGCCCGCCGACCGGCGTCCGCTCGCCGAACGCCTCGGCCTCACCCCGAAGCCGCACTCCCGGTTCGGCAAGCTCTTCGGCGGCCAGAAGCAGCGCCTGTCCGTCGCGCTGGCACTGGTCGGCAGCCCCCGGATCGTCGTCCTGGACGAGCTGACCACCGGCCTCGACCCACGCGCCCGGCGCGAGACCTGGGAGCTCATCGAGGACATCCGCGCGGGCGGCGCCACCGTCCGTCATCACCCTCCTCGCCCGCACCCGCGTCACCGCCCACCGGCTGCGCGTCACCGCCGCCACGCTGTGGCCGTGGCCTACGACCGGGGCATCCTCGGCTGAACCGGCCCGCCGCCGTCGCCCGGGGTCACCCCACCCGCAGCAACAGCACCGTCCGTGCCGGCACCGTGATCTCCGTCCCCGCCGAGTGCGTCCCGCCCGGTGCCTCGGCCTGCTCCTCCCCGCTGGTGTCGACGACCACCTCGTACCGCTCCGCCCACGGCGGACCCGGCAGCACGAAGGAGACCGCCCCCTCACCCGCGTGCAGGACGGCCAGGAAGCTGTCGTCGACGATCGGGGCGCCGCGCTCGTCGCGGCCCGGGATGTCCCGCCCGGACAGGTACATGCCGAGGGTGGCGGCGGGGGCGTACCAGTCCCGCTCCGTCATCTCCGCGCCCCGGGCCGTGAACCAGGCCAGGTCGCGCAGGCCGTCCGCGGAGTGCGCGCGGCCGGAGAAGAAGGCCCGGCGGCGCAGTACCGGGTGTTCGTGCCGCAGCGCGATCAGCCGGGAGGTCAGCTCGGACAGGGGCCGCCACTGAGGGTCGTCCAGCAGGCTCCAGTCCACCCAGCTGATCTCGTTGTCCTGGCAGTAGGCGTTGTTGCTGCCGCCCTGGGTGCGGCCCAGCTCGTCGCCCGCGACCAGCATCGGCACCCCGGTCGACAGCAGCAGTGTGGTCAGCAGGTTGCGCAGCTGGCGCCGCCTGAGTGCCCGTACGTCCTCGTCGTCGGTCTCGCCCTCCGCGCCGCAGTTCCAGGCCCGGTTGTCGTCGGTGCCGTCCCGGTTGCCCTCGCCGTTCGCCTCGTTGTGCTTGCGCTCGTAGGAGACCAGGTCCCGGAGCGTGAAGCCGTCGTGCGCGGTGACGAAGTTGACCGAGGCGTACGGGCGGCGCCCGCCCCACGCGTACAGGTCGCTGGAGCCCGACAGGCGGTAACCCATCTCCCGCACGTCCGGCAGCGCGTGCCGCCAGAAGTCCCGGACCGAGTTGCGGTAGCGGTCGTTCCACTCGGTCCACAGCGGCGGGAAGGCGCCGACCTGGTAGCCGCCCGAGCCGACGTCCCACGGCTCGGCGATCAGCTTCACCCGCCGCAGCACCGGGTCCTGCGCGATCACCGCGAGGAACGGGGACAGCATGTCGACGTCGTGCATGGAGCGGGCCAGCGCCGCCGCCAGGTCGAAGCGGAAGCCGTCCACGCCCATCTCCGTCACCCAGTAGCGCAGGGAGTCGGTGATCAGGCGCAGAACGTGCGGCTGGACGACGTGCAGCGTGTTGCCGCAGCCGGTGTAGTCGGCGTACCGGCGCGCGTCCGGCTGGAGGCGGTAGTAACCGCGGTTGTCGATGCCCTTCAGGGAGAGCGTCGGGCCGAGCTCGCCCGCCTCCGCCGTGTGGTTGTAGACCACGTCGAGGATGACCTCGATGCCGGCCGCGTGCAGCGCGCGCACCATCCGTTTGAACTCGCCGACCTGCTCACCGGTGGTGCCGGAGGCGGCGTAGGCGGCGTGCGGGGCGAAGTAGCCGATCGAGTTGTAGCCCCAGTAGTTCTTCAGGCCGCGCTCCAGCAGATGACTCTCGTGCGCGAACTGGTGCACCGGCAGCAGTTCCACCGCCGTCACGCCCAGCCGGGTCAGGTGCTCGATCGCCGCCGGGTGCGCCAGGCCGGCGTACGTGCCGCGCAGCTCCTCGGGGATGCCGGGGTGCAGCTTGGTGAAGCCGCGCACGTGCAGCTCGTAGATGACGGAGTCCGCCCACGGCGTCTTCGGCCGTCGGTCGTACGTCCATTCGTCGTCGGGGCCGCCGTCGGGGCCGCCGTCGTGGACGACGACGCCCTTCGGGACGTACGGCGCCGAGTCCCGGTCGTCGCGCACGGTGTCCGCCACGTGCTGCTCGGGCCAGTCCCGCACATGCCCGTACACCTCGGGCGGCAGGGAGAAATCGCCGTCGACCGCACGCGCGTACGGGTCGAGCAGCAGCTTCGCCGGGTTCCAGCGGGCGCCGGTCCACGGGTCCCAGCGGCCCCGCACCCGGAAGCCGTACCGCTGCCCGGGACCCACGCCCGGCACGAAGCCGTGCCAGATCTCGTGCGTCAGCTCGGTCAGCCGCACCCGGCTCTCCCTGCCACCGGGGCCGGGACCGTCGAACAGGCAGAGTTCCACCGACTCCGCACCGCCCGCCCACAGCGCGAAATTCGTCCCCGCCACCTGGCCCGGGCCGGTCCGGAACCGGGCGCCCAGCGGCACCGGGGTGCCCGGCCAGGCCGGCACGGCGGGCGGCGACGCGGCACGCCGCGCGCCGTTGACCACGACGGCGGGGTGCCCGTCCTCGGCGGCCTGATTGCCGGCCACCGCCTCCTGCTCGGCTGCGCTGGACACCTGTCAGCCTCCTGCGGCTCGTGGAACGACGTGCCTCAGACAGGAAGACGGGAGGAGGGCGTGCGGCGTCCCGACCGCCGCTCCCCGTCGCGTCGTCCTCTCCACAGTTCTGCCCACCGCATGGCTCGCACTCACGTTTCCCCAGGGCCGACCGGTCGTTACGGGTGGATGTGAGGCACGTACATGGGCGCGCACGGCGCGCGGGGGCCGCTCTGGCCGCCGTACTGACATGGGCAGGACTGCTGGCCGGGGCCGCCGGATGCACCTCGGACGGCGGCGGAACCGGTGGTGGCATCGGCGGTGGCATCGGCGGGGTGTTCGGCAAACCCCGCGCCGACGAGGTCATCCGCATCACCCCGGACGACGGCAGCAAGGCCGTCCGGCCGGAGAAGAAGCTGTCGGTGCGGGTGCCCGACGGGCGGCTGGAGTCGGTGAAGGTCGTCAGGTCGCAGGACGCGCAGGACACCCCGGTGCCCGGCCGGATCTCCGACGACGGTCTGCGCTGGGAACCCGACGACGACCGGCTGGCGCTGGCCGCGAGGTACACGGTCGACGCCGTCGCCCTGAGCGGCGACGGGCACCGGTCCGCCCGGCACACCACCTTCACCACCTATGTCCCCGACGAACGCTTCATCGGCTACGTCGCCCCCGAGAACCGCTCGGTCGTCGGCACCGGCATGATCGTCTCGCTCGAGTTCAGCCGGGAGATCACCGACCGCGCCGCCGTCGAACGCGCCGTCTCGGTGACGGCGGAACCCGCCACCGAGATCCGCCCCCACTGGTTCGGCAAGGACCGCCTCGACTTCCGCCCGAAGGAGTACTGGAAGCCCGGCACCGAGGTCACCGTCGACCTGCGCCTGCGCGACGTCGAGGGCGCGCCGGGGATCTACGGGCTCCAGCACAAGACGTTCTCCTTCAGCGTCGGCCGCAGCCAGGTCTCGCTCGTCGACGCGGCCGCGCGCACCATGCAGGTGCGCCGGGACGGCACCCTGCTGACCACCCTGCCGATCACCGCGGGGGCACCGAAGACCCCCACCTACAACGGCAAGATGGTGATCACCGAGATGCTCGACGTCACCCGCATGAACAGCCGCACGGTCGGCTTCGGCGGCGAGTACGACATCCCCGACGTGCCGCACGCCATCCGCTTGACCAGCTCCGGAACCTTCCTGCACGGCAACTACTGGGCGCCCGAGGACACCTTCGGCCGGGCCAACGTCAGCCACGGCTGCGTCGGGCTGCGCGACGTGAAGGGCGGCGGTTCCGACACCCCGGCGGGCTGGTTCTTCGACCGCAGCCTGATCGGCGACGTCGTCGAGGTGGTCCACAGCAAGGACAAGAAGGTCGCCCCCGACAACGGTCTCGGTGGCTGGAACATGAACTGGGAGAAGTGGAAGGCGGGCGGCGCGGTGAAGTGACTGCGGACGTGACGCCGGACGCGACGCCGACGTGATCCCGGCCCCGGATCGCCAACTCGGTACGGAACAGTGACAATTCCGCTGCCCCCCACGCCCCTGGCCTGCGGTTACGATGCGCCCGTGCGTGCGCAGGCGCACTGGGGCGCGGGCCCGACCAGGCCCGGCGAGGGGAGACAAGTTGAACGTGCGTCCGATATCGGGGGCGTCGTCGGCCGGCAACCGGGGGCGGGGCGGCAAGGGACGCGGCAGGGCGCTGTCGGCGCTGGCACTGGGCGTGCTGCTGACGGTCACCGCGTGCGGCGGCGGAGAGGCGGGCTCGGGAGCCGGGGCCGGGCAGGGCGGCGGAGAGAACGCCAAGGACTCCACCGCGGCACAGAGCAAGCAGTCCGAGGCCGTCGTCACCATCGCCCCGCAGGACGGGGCCAAGGCCGTCGACACCAGCGGCGCCCTGAAGATAGCCGCCGCGAAGGGCAGACTCACCGAGGTCGTGGTCAAGGACGACGAGGGCGCGAAGGTCGACGGCGAGATATCCGAGGACGGCGCCGCCTGGACGCCGTCCACCCATCTGGCCGCCGCCACGAAGTACACCGTGCACGCGGTCGCCAAGGACTCCGAGGGCCGCACGGCCGCCGAGGACTCCCGCTTCACCACCCTGACGCCGAAGAACACCTTCATCGGCACCTTCACACCGGAGGACGGCTCGAAGGTCGGCGTCGGCATGCCGTTCTCGATCCGCTTCACCCGGGGCATCACCAACCCCGAGGAGGTCGAGAAGGCCATTCGCATCAAGACCGAGCCGGCCGTCGAGGTCGCGGGCCACTGGTTCGGCAACGACCGCCTCGACTTCCGCCCGGAGAAGTACTGGAAGGCCGGCACCAAGGTCACCGTCGACCTCAACCTCGACGGCGTCGAGGGCCGCGACGGCGTCTACGGCGAGCAGGCCAAGACCGTCTCCTTCACCGTCGGACGCAGCCAGGTCTCCGTCGTCGACGCCAAGAAGCTCACGATGCAGGTCGTCCGGGACGGCAAGACCGTCAAGACCATCCCCATCACCACCGGCGCGCCCGGCTACGAGACCTGGAACGGCCAGATGGTCATCACCGAGCGGCTCCCCGTGACCCGGATGAACGGCGAGACGGTCGGCTACGGCGGCGAGTACGACATCAAGGACGTCCCGCACGCCATGCGCCTGTCCACCTCCGGCACCTTCATCCACGGCAACTACTGGGGCGGCGACACCTTCGGCAACCGCAACTCCAGCCACGGCTGCATCGGCCTGCGCGACGTGCGCGGCGGCTGGGACGAGAAGGCACCGGGCGCCTGGTTCTTCGACAACTCGCTCATCGGCGACGTGGTCGTGGTGAAGAACTCCGACGACGCGACCATCGCCCCGGACAACGGCCTCAACGGCTGGAACATGTCCTGGGAGAAGTGGAAGGCCTGAGCCCTCCGGCGAGAGCCCGGCGTACGGCCCCGACGTACGGCCCCGGCGTACGGCCCCGGCGTACGGCTCCGGTGTCCGTCCTCGATGTGAGGTACGGCACCGGGGCCGATGCCGTTAGGAGTCGTTAACCTGCTGGGCATGACCGTACATCTCGAAGTAGCGGACGGCGTCGGCACGCTGCGCCTGGACCGCCCGCCCATGAACGCGCTGGACGTCGCCACGCAGGACCGCCTGAAGGAGCTCGCCGAGGAGGCCACCCGCCGCGAGGACGTACGCGCCGTGGTGATCTACGGCGGCGGGAAGGTGTTCGCGGCCGGCGCGGACATCAAGGAGATGCAGGTGATGGACCACGCGGCGATGGTCGCGCGCTCCCGCGGCCTGCAGGACGCCTTCACCGCGGTGGCCCGCATCCCGAAGCCGGTGGTCGCGGCGGTCACCGGATACGCTCTCGGCGGCGGCTGCGAACTCGCCCTCTGCGCCGACTTCCGCATCGCCGGCGAGAACGCCAGGCTGGGCCAGCCCGAGATCCTGCTCGGTCTGATCCCCGGCGCGGGCGGCACCCAGCGGCTGTCCCGGCTGGTCGGCCCCTCCAAGGCCAAGGACCTCATCTTCACGGGCCGCCAGGTGAAGGCCGACGAGGCGCTCACGCTCGGCCTGGTGGACCGCGTGGTGCCGGCCGCCGAGGTCTACGAGCAGGCGCACGCCTGGGCCGCGCGGCTCGCGAAGGGGCCCGCCATCGCCCTGCGCGCGGCGAAGGAGGCCATCGACACGGGTCTGGAGACGGACATCGAGACCGGCCTCGCCGTCGAGCGGAACTGGTTCGCGGGTCTGTTCGCCACCGAGGACCGCGAGCGCGGGATGCGCAGCTTCGTGGAGGAAGGCCCGGGGAAGGCCGAGTTCCTGTGAAGTTCGCTTGGAGTGACCGTAGTTGACGCGATGTCTGATTCCGGGTCCCTCGATAGGGCGGTTTATGCAAGCCTTGACGCACCCTTAAGCGCGTCGTGTCGAGGGAGTCCGCCGCTTGTCTCCGGCCGGGTCGTCCGCGCAGGTCAGTGGGGCTGTTCCCGTCTCTGAAGTGCCCGCGGCATATGCCGAACGACCGTTGCCGGGCCATGGTCCGACAGGGGTGCATTCCCCGGGAACGGCCCCGCAGCCCTCTGGGGGCGGCCATGATGGGGGCATGGCGGGGCTGGATGGTACGGAACTGCCGCGGGGAGCCGGACGGGCGACCGCGGCGCGCTGGTCGCCGGCGGTCGAGGACGAACGCGCGCTCGAAGCGCTGGAGTTGTTCGGCAATCCGACGGAGCGCGAGATTCCGTTGCCGTCCCGCCCCGAGTCCGCCGCCACCGCCCGCAGGCTGGCCCAGGTCGTGGCCCTGCGCCAGTGGAACCTCGGCCCCAAGGTCACCGAGGACACCGTCCTGCTCGTCTCCGAGTTGGTCGGCAACGCCGTACGCCACACCGGTGCCCGCGTCTTCGGCCTCCACATGCGCCGCCGCCCCGGCTGGATCCGCGTCGAGGTCCGCGACCCCTCCCGGGGGCTGCCCTGCCTGATGCCGGTGCAGGAGACGGACATCAGTGGACGGGGCCTCTTCCTCGTCGACAAGCTGTCCGACCGGTGGGGCGTCGACCTGCTGCCGCGCGGGAAGACGACCTGGTTCGAGATGCGGGTGGCGGACCGCTGACGTCCCATCTGCCGTGGAAATCAACCCCGTTCGACGGACACGCCACCTACGGGTGAAGGTCCCCGCCCCGGCGCCCTGCGGGCGGGATCGTACCGGCATGATCACCACTCGTCTGCGGCGCCGCGCCGCTGCCGCCGTCCTGTCCCTCTCCGCCGTCTTCGCCACCTCGGCCGCCACGGTCCCGGAGACGGCGGCCCCGGCGATGGCTCCGGCGGCTGCGGCCAAGGCCGCCCCCGCCTGCCCCCAGTTCGACGACAAGCTCAAGGCCGCCGCCGACCCCGGTGTCGACCTCGACCGCATCACTCCCGAGCCGGTCTGGCGCACCACGTGCGGCACCCTCTACCGCAGTGACAGCCGGGGACCGCAGGTCGTCTTCGAAGAGGGCTTCCACGCCAGGGACGTCCAGAACGGCCAGTACGACGTCGAGAAGTACGTCCTGGTCAACCAGCCCTCGCCGTACGTCTCCACGACCTACGACCACGACCTGTACAAGACCTGGTACAAGTCCGGCTACAACTACTACATCGACGCCCCCGGCGGCGTGGACGTCAACAAGACCATCGGCGACACCCACAAGTGGGCCGATCAGGTCGAGGTCGCCTTCCCCGGCGGCATCAAGCGGCAGTACATCATCGGCGTCTGCCCGGTCGACCGGCAGACCAAGACCGAGATCATGAGCGAGTGCGAGGGCAATCCGCACTACAAGCCCTGGCACTGAACGCCCCGATCCATGACGGAGGCGTGACTCAGGGCCGGAGGAACAGCGCCTCCGAACCCACCGCCCGGTAACCCGCCGCCTGGAACGCCCGCAGACTGCGGGCGTTCCCCGCCGAGATCTGGGCCCACACCGGCTCACCCCCGCCCAACTGCCGCGCCGCGGTCACCAGGCGCCGCCCGAGCCCCCGCTGCCGTACCCCTTCCGCCACCTCCACCGCGACCTCCAGCCGCCCGGCGACCCCGCGGCCCAGCACGAGCACCCCGCCGTCCGCCGCCCACACCCGCACCTCGTCGCGCCGCCGACGGGCCGAGACCACCCGCGGATGCCCCGGATCGGCCACTTCCGTCAGCGCGATGTGCGGCCGGCCCGGAAGCCGGGCGCCGGTCAGCAGCACGTCGACCGTGTCGGTGGTCCGACCCGTGCGCTCCATGAAGGCCGTCAGGAACCGGGCGTTCATCGTCGCCGCGAGGGGATCGCAGCCCTCGCGGCCGAGCCCGTCCAGGATCCCGCGCACCCACCGAGGGTCCTCGTCCGTGAAGACGACCGAGTGCGCGGTGAAGGCGATCACCCCCGCGTCCCGGGGCCCGTCCTGCGGCACCACGGTGGTCCCGCCGTCCGCCGAGGGGAAGACACCCCGCGCCACCGCGTCCAGAATGTCCCGCAGGCCGTCCGCCACACCGCGCTCCTTGAGTCTCCACCCACTGGAAGGCCCAGACTCCCAGACATGATCGACGACGGCACCGGTCTCATGACCATCGGCGAACTGGCGCGGACCACCGGACTGCCGGTGCGCACCATCCGCTACTGGTCCGACGAGGGCGCCCTGCCCCCGGTGACCCGCTCCGCGGGCGGCTACCGGCTCTACGACGCCGCGTCCGTCGCCCGCCTGGAGCTGATCCGCACCCTGCGCGAACTCGGCCTCGGCCTGGACCCCGTACGCCGCGTCCTGGCCGGCGAGACGACGGTCGCGCAGGTCGCGGCGGCGCACGTGAGCGCGCTGGACGCGCAGATCAGCGCGCTGAGGGTGACCCGTGCGGTGCTGTCGACCGTGGCGCGACGCGGCTCGACCGCAGAGGAGACGACACTCATGAACAAACTGGCGCGACTGTCCACCGCCGAACGGCGGCGCATCATCGACGACTTCATGGCCGAGGTCTTCGAGGGCATCGACACCGCGGACCCCGACATCCGCACCCGCCTGCGCTTCGCCGCGGCCGACCTGCCCGACGACCCCACCCCCGAGCAGGTGGACGCCTGGGTGGAGCTGGCCGAGCTGATCCAGGACCCGGGGTTCCGCGCGACGATGCGCCGGATGATCGAGTTCAACGCGGCGGACCGCGGGCCGGACGTCCCCACAGGCTCCTCCCTGTGGTTCGTGAGCCGCTTGGTGCGGCTTACGGGTGAGGCGCTGAGCGAGGGCGTCGCGCCGGACTCCGCACGGGCCGCCGACATCCTGCGCGTGCTCATCGGCGACGCCGACCCGGCCGTCGTACGGGAACGCCTCACCGCGGTGTCCAACGTCCGTCTCGCCCGCTACCGGGAGCTCTCCGCGATCGTGAACGGCGTGGAGCCCCCGTCCGCCTACGAGGAGCGGTTCGGGTGGGTGGTCGCCGCACTGGACGCCCGAACGGGCAGCTAATCTGACCTGCGTCAGAAGGACCCGAGTACGAAGTGAGGGGCGGACCGGTGGCGGACATCGAGGAAGCACGCAAGCAGTTCGAGCGGATCGACACGGACAAGGACGGCTTCATCACCGCGGCCGAGTTCAAGACCGCGCTGGCCCAGGGCGGCGACTGGAACGTCACCGAGTCGGTGGCCGAGGCGATCATCGCCGGCCGCGACCTCGACGGGGACAAGGTGCTGTCGTTCGACGAGTTCTGGGCACACCTGAACAAGTGACGACGCGGTGAGGGGCGCCCGATCGGTCACCCGGGGGGCGCCCCTCGGGCGGAATACCCCGCCCCGGCCGGAGGTCGGACTCGTCACCGGCGCGAGCCGCCGGGCCAGGCACCACACGACCTCCGGAAGGCCGGGCGAGTCGGCATCATGAAGATCGGCATCATCGGCGCGGGCAACATCGGCGGCAACCCCACCCGGCGGCTGACCGCCCTCGGACACGACGTCTCGGTCGCCGACTCCCGCGGCCCGCACACACTCACCGCACTGGCCGAGGGGACCGGGGCCACCCCGGTACCGGTCGGGTAGGCGGCCCGTGGCGCCGACATCGTGGTCATCACCATCCCGCTGAAGGCGGTCCCGGACCTGCCGTCCGGCGTCCTCGACGGGGCGGCCGACGGCGTGACGGTCGTCGACACGAACAACTACTGCCCGCGGCAGCGCGACGGGCGGATCGCGGCCATCGAGGACGAGGGTCTCAGAGGTCAGGCGCCCTCGGCCCACTTCTTCAGCGCGGCCTTGCTCTCGAAGTCCGCGACGTTGGTGTCGACCGGGTCGTCGGTGTACTGGTGGAACCGCCACTTGGCCTTGATGCGGGGCTCGCCCGCCGACACGTAGTCGGCGATCCACAGGCCGTCGCCCGCATAGGACGTGGTGTCCTCGTTCAGCCAGTAGTTCCTGTTCGCGTAGAGGATCACCCGGTTGTCCGGCCGGAGCTTCTTCACCTTCCGGATGAAGCTGTCCTTCTCCGCGTTGCTCGCGTGGGTGCCCTCGCCCGTCGTCTCCCAGTCGACGGCGAGGATGTCACCCTTCTTGTCGGGTGCCTTGGAGACGAAGTACTCGGCCTGGTCCGTGAGGTTGCCCGGCCACAGGAAGTGGTAGAAACCGACGACGAGACCGGCGTCGCGGGCCCGCTCCGTCTGGTCCTTGAGCTTCGGATTGACGTACGAGCGGCCCTCCGTCGCCTTCATGAAGACGAAGGAGAGACCGTCGGTGTCGTAGGTGGAGGACTGGTACGCGCTGACGTCGATGCCGCGCAGCATGACGACTCCCTCGGTTGCCGGTGGGGCGAAAGCGCCCCGGAGCGTAGGCAGTTGTTATGCCCGGCAGTCGATGCCGTACGCCGGGCGTACGGATGCTCGGCGTACGGCGGTGGTGAAAGCCGGTGGGATCAGGGGGCGGGGGAGGGGACGGAGATGACGCCGGCGCGGACGCCGCCGTCGGACGCCTCTCCGGAAGCGCCTTCGTCCTTGCCTTCGCCTTCGCCTTCGCCCTCGTCCTCGTCCAGGGAGACGTCCTTGGTCTCCTTGCCGAGGAGCAGGGCGGTCAGCGTCAGCACGGCCATCGCGGAGAGGTAGACGCCGACCAGCCACGGCGAGCCGTCACCGGCCTCCCACAGCGCCACCGCTATGAACGGGGCGACGGCCGCTCCGAGGATCGAGCTGACGTTGTACGAGATACCGGAGCCGGTGTAGCGCACACTCGTCGGGAACAGCTCCGGCAGCAGCGCGCCCATCGGCCCGAAGGTCATGCCCATCAGCGTGAAGCCGAGCACCAGCCACAGCACCACGCCGAGCGTGCCCAGGCCGATCAGCGGCACCCACACCAGGCCGAAGACCACGATCGCGGCGGTGACCCAGATCAGGGTGGCGCGGCGGCCGTACTTGTCGGCGAGCGGGCCGGAGACCAGGGTGAACACGGCGAAGAAGAGCACACCGAAGATCATCATCAGGACGAACGTGGTGTAGCTGTACCCCAGCCCCGGCACGTCGGCGTCCTTCGCGGTGCGCCCGTAGCTCAGCGAGAACGTGGTCATCAGGTAGAAGAGCACGTACGTCGCCAGCATGATGAACGTGCCCAGGACCAGTTGCTTCCAGTGGCCCTGGACCACCGTGGCCAGTGGCAGCTTCCGCACCTTCCCGGCCTCGCGGGTCTTGGCGAACACCGCCGACTCGACGAGCCGCGAGCGCACCCACAGGCCGATCGCGACCATCACCGCGGAGAACAGGAACGGGATGCGCCAGCCCCAGCTGGTGAAGGCCTCGGAGGGCTGGGTGGGGTCGGCGCCGGCCGTGGACGGCAGCAGCGCCCCGATGATCAGGAACAGGCCGTTGCCGATGATGAAGCCGAGCGGGGCGCCCAGCTGAGGGAAGGTCCCGTACAGGGCGCGCTTGCCGCGGGGTGCGTTCTCGGTCGCGACCAGCGCGGCCCCGCTCCACTCGCCACCGAGCGCGAAGCCCTGTGCGAGCCGCATCAGCACGAGCAGCGCGGTGGCGACCCAGCCGGCCTGTGCGTAGGTGGGCAGTACGCCGATGAGGAAGGTGGCGATGCCCATGGTGAGGAGCGAGATCACCAGCGTCTTCTTGCGGCCGAGCCGGTCACCGAGGTGCCCGAAGAAGACGGCGCCGATCGGCCGGGCGACCATCGCGGCACCGAAGACCGCGAACGACGACAGCAGCGCCGTGGTGGGATCGCTGTTCGGGAAGAAGAGCGCGGGGAAGACCAGCACGGCGGCGGTCGCGTAGATGTAGAAGTCGTAGAACTCGATCGTCGTGCCGATGAGGCTGGCGATGAGGACGCGGGACCGCGAATTGACGGGTGCCTGAGTGGGAGCGGGGTGGGGGGACGGTGCGGGCATCTCTCGGTCTTTCACGCGCGTTACATGGACACCGCAACGATCTCAGGCGTCTTATTTTCCGGAAACCCGGTGTCACGATGTGAGACGGTGAGACGCCCGCCGCCCTGTACTCACCGGGACCGCGGGACGGAAGGGAACGTCGGGATCCTGTCGCGACCGGCCGCCCCGGTGGTCCCACCGGGCAGCAGCGCCCTGTCCTGCGCGCGGCGTATCCCAAGGGCCGCGCCGAGGCAGCCAGCCCGCTGAGTCTTGAATCGTCGTTCTCAACGAGCTGGCGTCAGCCGCGATTTCGCGAAGTACGGTGTCCAGCGGGTGAATGTCTGCCGAGTGGCGTAGCCGCGATCACGGCGAAGATGCAGGCTGTGCATGCAACCGGTCGGCTGGCGACCGGCGCGGAGGAGTCGCGGCCTCGCGGTCAGACCTTGATGACGCGGACGCTGGGGCCGCAGAGCATCAGGAGGTCTTCGGGGTCCGATGTCAGGACGGTCGCTGGGGCTGGCGAGGTGAGTGCGGTGGCGGTCACGATGGCGTCGAGGGCGTACTTGTGGCCGTGCAGTCCGGCCGCGGCCAGGAGCTTGCTCGCATGGCGGGCGATGGCTTCGGTGGGCGGGATGATGTTCACGCGGGAGACTGCGTAGTCGAAGCGGGCCTGGTTGACCCTGGGGTCGCGTGCTTCGACGAGGGTGACGGAGCTGGTGACGACGCGGATGTCTTCGGCTTCGGCCGCGGCCAGCCACTCGGTGATCTCGGGCGTGCGTCGCACCAGTTCGGACAGGCCTTCGCAGTCCAGGACGAGCGTGCCGCTCACGCGGCGTCCGCCGAGCCCGCGGCGTCGCCGCGGAGAATGGCGCGTTTGGCGTCGACCGCCGCCTGGTCGACCGGGCCGTGTTCGGTTTCCGCGTCTTCGATGAGCTCGCGCAGCCGGTCCCGTTCCAGTTGGCGCTGGATGAGGGTCTCGACGTAGGCGGACATGCCTCGTTTGCCCGTACGTGCCTTGAGGGCAGCGATGGTGCCTTCGTGGAGGGAGACCGATACGGGCCGGACGGGTCCTTCGCCGGGCGCCTGGGAGGTAGCCATGG
>NZ_BAABCQ010000101.1:0-28732 GCF_039539045.1 Streptomyces marokkonensis | reverse complement strand
AAAGAACCGCAGATCAGCAGGTCGTGTGACCTGCGAGGTTAAACGCCAAGCTCAGTACAGCTCATCTCGAAGTGTGGAGAACGGCCGCCTCCGCTGTCCTGGAAAGAGCCGCAGATCAGCAGGTCGTGTGACCTGCGAGGTTAAACGCCAAGCTCAGGTGCCGGCGTGGCATCGGCATGTGCGCGAGGAGCTGACGGCGGCGGCAGCCCGGGCGGGTCAGGTCAGGACACGCCTGGTAAAGGTACGGGTGGCCGCCCAGGTCAGCAGGACCGTGCCGCCGAGGAGCGCCAGCAGGAACGCCCACAAGGGCATGTGCGGGAGGTCGGGGGTGAGGGTGCTGCGCAGCCCCTCGCTCACATACACCAGCGGGTTGCCGAGACTGGCGATCTGCAGCCAGCGAACGTCCTCCAGGGCCGCCCACGGGTAGTAGACACAGCCCAGCATGGTCATCGGCAGCAGCACCAGCGCGAACACCACCTGGACCCTCTGCGGGTTCATCACCGTACCCAGCAGCAGCCCGCCCGCGGCAGCCAGCACCGCACTCGCCAGCAGCACCAAAACCAGCACCGGCCAGTTGTCCACGTACACGTGCGGGGCCTGGCCCGGCGCGTGGATGAACAGCACCGCCGGGAACACCATGAGCCCACCGATCAGCCCCTGCAGCGCCGCCGCCAGGATCTTCTGGACCCCCAGCAAAGGGATGGGGATCGGCGCCAGCGCTCGGTCGGTGATGGACTTCTGCCAGTTCAGCTCCATCATCAGTGGGTAGGTCACCGCCTGAATCGCTTGCATGACCACCGAGGAGCCGACCAGGCCGGGCAGCAGGACGGTGGAGAAGGTGGTCCCGCTCCCGCCGCCTGCCATGATGCCGCTGCCGATCTCGGGCATCACGTAGGCGAACACGAACACGAACATCACCGGCTGGATCAGCACCCCGACGAAGGTCGAGACCATGGACTTGCGCAGGACCCGTATCTCACGCGCCATCATCGCTGTCAGCGTCCGCAGAACGGTCGCCCGCGCGAGGGGTGCCCGGGTGAGGGATGGCGCGCTCATTCCCGGTAGCTCCTTCCGGTCAACGTGAGGAACGCGGTCTCCAGGCTGGGCCGCAGCTGGTGCACGTCAATCACGCCGACCCCGGCGGCCGAGCCGATCGCCACAAGCTCGCCGAGCAGTCCGTCCGCAGCGGTGGCGAACACCCGCACCTGCCTGTCGCTCACCTCGACCTTGCTGATCCTGTCCCGGTCGGCGAGGGCCTGGAGTCCGGCGGGGGCAACGGGCGAGTCGTAGCTGACGGTGATGACGGTGTCGGCGCCTACGGTGCTCTTCAGCTCGTCCACCGTGCCGCGCGCGAGGATCCTGCCGTGGTCGACGACCGCGATGCGGTCGCACAGGGCCTCGGCCTCCTCCATGTAGTGCGTGGTGAGCAGGATCGTCTGGCCGCCCGCCTGTAGCTCTCGCAGTACCTGCCACAGGTTGGTACGGGTCTGCGGGTCCAGTCCGGCGGTCGGCTCGTCCAGGAAGAGTGCCTCGGGGCCGTGCATCAGCGCCCGGCAGATCATCACTCGCTTGGCCTGCCCGCCGGACATCTGGAACGGATTGCCCTTGCGCTGCTCGGCGAGGTCGAACAGTTCGATCAGCTCGTCCGTGCGGCGGCGTGCCTCTTTGGCGGTGAGCCCGAAGTAGCGGCCCCGGAACTCCAGGTTCTCGGCGGCAGTCAACTGGCTGTCCAGGGTGTTGTTCTGCGACACCACCCCGATCCGCCGCTTGACCTCGATCGGGTTGCGCACCACATCCACCCCGTACACCTCGGCGCTGCCGCCGGTCGGCACGATCAGGGTGGTGAGCATCCCGATGGTGGTCGACTTGCCCGCGCCGTTGGGGCCGAGAAGGCCGAAGAACTCCCCGCGTCCGACGTCCAGGTCGATGCCGCGGACGGCGGGCACCTCGGGCCGCGAACCGGAGGCCGGGTAGGTCTTCTCCAGGCCTGTCGTCCGGATGGCCGCCTCCGTCACGGCGGAGCCGGGTTCTGTCTCTGCTTCTCCGGATAGGGTCAACACCGGTCTGGTCTCCTTCGGAGAACATCGCGAAGTGGTCGGGAAGGTGGCCGGGCGGCGCCGGAAGGCCGGTTCATCTTCGAGAACCAGGGCCTTGCGGTCGCTCATGAGGGACCTCCGCCTCCGGTGGTGTCGGTCTCCCCGTCCGCGGCGCGGCGGCCGTTCACCGTCTTCCACCACCCGGGGTTGTCCCTGTACCAGGCGACGGTCTCGGCCAGTCCCCGGTCGAGCGGGACGCGCGGGCTGTACCCCACCTGCTCGCGGATCTTGCTGTCGTCGAGTGCGTAGCGCAGGTCGTGGCCCTTGCGGTCGGGGACGAGCCGGATCATCGAGCGGTCCGATCCGCACAGCTCCAGCAGTCGCTCGGTGAGCTCCAGGTTGGTGTGGCTCGTGCCGCCCCCGACGTTGTAGATCTCTCCTGCGCCACCTGAGGTGAGTACCGCCTGCACGGCCCGGCAGTGGTCGGCCACATGCAGCCACTCGCGCACGTGGCGTCCATCGCCGTAGAGCGGAACGGGCTTGCCCTCCATGAGGTTCGTCACGAACAGCGGGATCAGCTTCTCGGGGAACTGGTAGGGCCCGTAGTTGTTGGAGCAGCGGGTGATGGACACGTCCAGTCCGTGGGTGCGCCAGTACGCGCGGGCGATCAGGTCCGCACTCGCCTTGGACGCCGCGTAGGGCGAGTTGGGCAGCAGCGGGGCGTCCTCGGTCCACGATCCTTCGTCGGTCGAGCCGTACACCTCGTCGGTCGAGACATGGACGAGCCGGGATACACCGCGGCGCACAGACGCCTCCAGGAGGGCCTGGGTGCCGTCGACATTGGTCCGTACGAACTCGGCGGCGGAGCGCACCGAGCGATCCACGTGCGATTCCGCGGCGAAATGCACCACCGCGTCGTGGCCCGGCAAAAGGTCGAGCAGCAGGGGGAGGTCGCAGATGTCACCCTGCACGAAGTCCATCCGCGGATGGTCGGTCGGCAGGTTGACCCTGCGTCCGGCGTAGCTCAGCACGTCGAGCACGGTGACCCGGGCCTGTTCGTAGCCGGGATATGCGCCGGCGAGCAGTTGCCGTACATAGTGCGAGCCGATGAATCCGGCACCGCCCGTTACCAGGAGTTTCATCGGGCGGCGACCCCGGTCTGCGCGGGGGCGCCGATGCCATGGGCGGGTCCGTCGGCGATCGGGAACCCCGGCCCGCCCGACAACACCAGAGCTGTCACTTTCCCTCCTTGGGGTTCGGACAAGTTCCCCCACGCCGGCTGACGGCTCGGCCGGGCCGGTTGTCGCGGGGCCGGAGGTGGCCGGTGATCGATGATGCGGTCGGCCGCGGACTTGGAGACCCCGGACAGCGGGGCGAGCCGCCGCATGGTCGGGGTGGTCCGCCCGTAGGCAGCGACCACCAGGACCCGGTCTTCACGAGGCAGGCTCCACGGCCGGACCTTGCGGACCGGGTCGGCACATTCCCGGCGCAGTGCCGTGATCACGGCAGACACATCAAGATCACCGCACCTGTGACCAGCAGTTACGGGACAGCGTTCTAGGCGAGAAGCTCGATCACCGGGGCGAACTGCTCGGCGAACACGGCGTTCACGGTGAAGCAGGAGATGCCGAGAGTCTCGCGGCGGCGCAGCAGTTCGTCGGCCATCTCCCGTGGGCTCCCGCGCAGGATGTTCAGCGAGTCGCCCTCGATGAGCGCTTTCATGTCGGTCTTCAGCAGACGCGGGACCCAAGGCGGTGCCTCGTCACCGATGACGTAGATCGGGGAGACGAACTCCATCTCCTCGCCACGGTCCCCGGCCTGCTCACGCACCTCCGTGACCCGTGCGGCGATCTCCTCCCGGGTGGCGAACGGGCTCGCGGCGAGCGTGACCCGGTCGGCCTTGGCGGCGGCCAGGGCACGGGCCTTGGGACCGCCGGCGGCGATGAGCACCGGGGTGTGGGCGTCTGCGTCGAGGGCGCGCAGCTCGTCGATCGTCCTCTCCACCTGCGCCAGGCGTTCCGCGGCCGGCGGTGTCGGGACGCCGAGCAGCTTCTCCGCGTCCTCAAGGACGAAGGGCCGGCCCGACCCGATGCCGAGGTCGAATCGCCCGCCGCTCAGCATGGACAGCGTGTGGGCATCCCATGCCGCCATGCGCGGCGCGCGCAGCGGGCTGGCGATCACCCACGTTCCCACCCGCAGCGTCGTGGTCGCCCCTGCCGCGAGGGCGAGGGCGGGGAACGGCGACGGCGCCGTCAGGACGTCGGCCGAGAGCAGGGTGGTGAACCCCTGGTCCTCGGCTCGCCTGGCTATGCCCAGCCACTGTTTCTCGTCCTTTGGCTCCGCTATCACGGCGAACTTGAACGCCTTGTCGGTCATGGATGAAACCGTGTCCTTTCGTAGAGCGGACCCATCGGGCACCGGCCCCCCGATCGCAGGCGGGGCTGACAAACGGACCCGGAGCTCAGAACAACTCCGGTGCGTACCAGTGTCAAAGAACCCGGGCGAAGCCCTTTCGGCTGCATCCAGCAGGCTAAAAGCGGCTGTGCCGATCCAGCATCCCTCAGCTTGGTAGAAGCCCCGGCGCCATGGCCGAGGCCGCCTGCGGTGCGGACAGGCCGGCGGGGAGGCGCTGGGAAGTCGGCCGTTTCCCTTGTCCCGTAAGCGAGTTGGGAGATTGCGTGCGATGGTGTTCCGCTGCTAGCGTCGTCGGTGACCGTGAAAGTTGCCGTAGGAGGTGAGCCCCGTGAACACAATCGCCCATGGGCGCTCCTTCTGCCTGTCACGGTCCGGCGGCTGACGTTCGGTGTCGCCAGGAGCGCCTGAGATCGAGGCACTCCTGAAGGGAGACTCCGATAAACACAAAGCCTTTCACATCCTGCCTGAACGAGAATGCTGTGACGATCACGCGCGTCACCCATAGGCATGGGCGTGCACGGGATCGCGGGCAGGTGGCCGGCCGCGCGCATGCGGAACACCGGCGCGACGGACGCTTGTTCGGCAGTATCGGCGCCTGGCACCTTCGGGTCACACACCGCTCCGGGCTCGCCGGGGCCCGGCCGGTCAGCAGCAACCTGGAGCTGGTGCGATGAAGAAGAACAAGACGGGCGTCGAAGTCGAGGGCAAGGTCGTCGAGTGCCTGCGCAGCGGCATGTTCACCGTGGAGCTCGACAACGGCCACCGGGTGCTCGCTCACGTCAGCGGTAAGATCCGCCTGAACTTCATCAAGATCTATCTGGAAGACAGGGTGCTGGTGGAGCTCACGCCCTACGACCTGTCACGCGGTCGGATCGTGTTCCGGTACCGGAACTGACCTTGTTCTTTTTCTTCCGGTCTCGAACTGTGTCGCTCACCTGGGGGTTCGCCGGACGTGGGGGCGGCCTTCGTCTGATCATGCGCTCCGACCAAGGTGCACGTGACCAAGACGAAGGCCGTGAGGGTGAGTCTGCTGCCTGATGCTGTTCGGAGGGAAGCGTTCGCGGAAGCGTCACGCTTCCGGGGAGAGTTCTACGGGTGTCTGACCGCCCGGCGTGACGAGTTGTTCGAGCTGGCGGACGCGGTGCTGTGTGCGGACGGTGCGGTGAAGTCGCCGGTGGACTTGACGTTGCTGCCTGAGCATCGTCGTGGGCATGGAGCGATGTACGGCGGCCTGAACCACGGACGGGTCGACGTCGGTCGGCTGCGGAGGGTGCTGGCCGGGCTGTCGTTACCGCGTTTCGAAGGCGGGCACCTGGTCCTGGCGGTCGATGTGTCGCCGTGGCTGCGTTCGGACGCTCCGTGCTCGGCGGAGCGGCTCTTCTGTCACGTCTACGGCCGGGCGAAGACGGCCTCGCAGTTCATTCCGGGCTGGCCGTACTCCTTCGTGGCCGTGCTGGAGCCGGGTGCCACGTCATGGACCGCGATCCTGGACGTGGTCAGGCTCGGCCCGGTGGACGACGCCACCGCAATCACCGCGGGCCAGCTCCGCGGAGTCGTTGAACGGCTCATCGTCGCGGGCCAGTGGCAGGCCGGGGACCCGGCCATCGTGATCGTGAGCGATGCCGGCTATGACGTCACCCGTCTGGCCTGGGTCCTGCGCGATCTGCCGGTCGAGCTCGTTGGCCGGGTCCGTTCCGACCGGGTCATGCGGCTGCCGAAGCCACCGCGGATGCACGGCGTCAATGGCCGGCCGCCCAAGCACGGACCGGAATTCCGCTTCACCAAGCCGGAGACCTGTCCCGAGCCCGCGATCACCACGGTCACCGAGACCACCAACTACGGCAAGGCGGAGACCCAGGCGTGGGACCGGGTCCACCCCCGGCTCACCCACCGCTCCTCCTGGCTCGACCATGACGGAGAACTGCCCTTGGTTGAAGGCACGTTGATTCGGTTGAAGGTCGAGCACCTGTCGAAGGAGCGGGATGCCCCGCCGGTGTGGTTGTGGTCCTCGAAGATCGGTGCCACTCCGGACGATGTGGACCGTTTCTGGCAGGCATTCCTCCGCCGCTTCGATGCTGACGGCGGTCCGCACCTTCCCCGGTCACGGGGTTTGCGTGACCGGGCCCGGCAACGTGCGCGGACCCGCGCCGGCCGAGGATCAACCGTTCGGCGGGCGGCCACGAGCCGTCAGCCGAGGCTGCGCAGTCCGGGGAGGACCTGCTCGGCGAAGGTCTTGAGGAACCGCTCTTGGTCGTGCCCGGGGCCGTGGAAGACCAAGTGGTTGAACCCGGCGTCGACGTACTGCTTGATCTGGGTGATCGCCTCGTCCGGGGTGGAGGCGACGATCCAGCGCTTGGCGACCTGCCCGATGGGCAGTTCATCGGCGGCCTTCTCCAGCTCGACCGGGTCCTCGACGCCGGCCTTCTGCTCGGGAGTGAGCGAGAGCGGCGCCCAGAACCGGCAGTTCTCCAGTGCTTGGTCCGGGTCCGGGTCGTAGGAGAGCTTGATCTCGATCATCTTGTCGATCGCGTCGTGGTCACGGCCCTCTTGGTCCGCGCCCGCTTCCACGGCCGGCAGGAGCTTCTCGGTGTACAGCTCCATGCCCTTGCCGCTGGTGCAGATGAAGCCGTCGCTCTTGCGGCCGACGTACCTGGCCATGACGGGGCCGCCGGCGGCGATGTAGAGGGGGACGGGCGTCCGGGGCCGGTCGTAGATGGACACGCTGGTGGTCTGGTAGTACTGCCCCTCGAATGTGACGCGGTCTTCCGTCCACAGTCGGCGGATCAGCTCCACGGCCTCGCGCAGGCGGGCGAACCGCTCCTTGAAATCGGGCCAGGTGATGCGCGCGACCGCGACCTCGTTGAGGGCCTCACCGCTGCCTATGCCGAGCGCGATCCGGCCGGGGTACAGCACTCCGAGGGTGGCGAACGCGTGCGCCACCACGGCCGGGTTGTACCGGAACGTGGCGGTCAGCACGCTGGTGCCGAGCTGGACCCGCTCGGTGCGCTCCCCGACGGCACTGAGCCAGGACAGGGAGAACGGCGCGTGGCCTCCCTCGTGCCGCCAGGGCTGCAGGTGATCGCTGATCCAGACGCTGTCCAGGCCGTGGCCCTCCGCGCTGACCGCGTACTCGACGAGCTCGCGCGGGGCGAACTGCTCGGCCGATGCCTTGTAACCGATCTTCAGTCCCATGCCCCATTAATAGGCCGCGCCGGAAGGGATCCCCATCCCCCGGCCTGACGGTTGGCGGTGCGAACACACCGCAGCAGCGGGTTCGGCATGAGCGTCCAACGAGTCTACTCAAGGCGGCTGTTGAGACGCTTAGCAAGGTGAGGGATGACCGGCCGGTTCGGTCCGATTCTACGGTAGCTGGCGAGTAGCGCGGAATCGGGCCGTACGAGAGAAGTGAGTTTCATGAGCGTGAAACAGTCCGAACGGACACTGTCCAACTTCCTCGTCTATCTCGACGGGCTGCGCGAGCGCGGAGCCGTGCACTTCGACGACAAGATCAAGGCGTGGCACGTACTCGATCACCACGACGTCCTCCAGGTGCTGACCGACACGGCGACCTTCTCGTCCGACGTCGCCCCGCTGGCTCCCCAGCAGGAAGACTTCGATCTGTTCAAGAAGGGCAACTTCGTCCGGGCGGACGATCCGGTGCACCGGCGGCTGCGCGGTCTGGTCAGCCGCGCGTTCACCCCGAAGATGATCGCCGGACTCGAGCCCCGGATCACCGAGGTGACCTTGCAGCTGCTCGACGACGCGGACGCCGGCGGCGACCAGTGGGACCTGATCGAGCAGCTGGGCTACCCGCTGCCGTTCATCGTCATCGCCGAGATGCTCGGCATCCCGGTCACCGACCGCGCGTTCGTCCGGCGGCTGTCCGACACCTTCTTCGAGGTGCACAACGTCGATCCGGAACAGTCGCTGGATTCCCTCGGGGAGAGCGCGGTGAACAATGTCGCGCCGCTGCTGCGCGAGTTGAACACCCACCTGCTGGAGTTCGTCCGTCGCCGCCGCAAGAACCCGGGCGACGACCTCACCAGCAAGCTTCTGGAGGTCGAGGTCGACGGTGTGCGGCTGGACGACGAGGAGACCGTCGGCTTCCTCGGCCTGCTGCTGCTCGCCGGCCACGTCACCGCGACCTCCACCCTGGGCAACACGGTTCTCGCGTTGCACGAGAACCCCGAGGTCTGGACGCAGCTGCGGGCCGATCCCGCGCTGATTCCGGCCGCGGTCGAGGAGTCGATGCGCTACCGGCCTCCGTTCCCCCGTCTCGGGCGACAGGCGACGAAGGACGTCGAGATCGGCGGGCAGAAGATCCCGGCCGGCGCCTTCGTCCTGGCGTGGCTGACCACCGCGAACCGCGATGACCGCGTCTTCGCCGACCCGGACCGGTTCGACATCCACCGGGCCCCCAACCCGCACCTGACGTTCGGCAAGGGCATGCACTTCTGCCTCGGCGCGCCGCTGGCGCGGCTCGAGGTGGGGATCGCCATGCGCCTTCTGACGGAGCGGTACAGCGACATCCGCGTACGCGACGACCTGCCGGTCAACCTGCGCAACCCCTGGGCGATGATCGGCGTCAACCAGCTGCCCATCGAGGTCCGCAAGGGCTGACGAACCGAAGCACGGGCCCAGCGGTGGAGCAGCCGAAGTGTGCTGCCCACCTGCTGGGCCTGTTTCTCGTTCAGCGGCCCGCACAGCCCGCTGACGGGCGCCCTTTCAGCGTGGCGTGAACCACGGCCTTTCGACGAAGGAGATCCTCATGGCCAATCCGTTCGAGGCAGTGTCCGGCGAATATCTCGTGCTCTGT
The DNA here is from genome assembly GCF_039539045.1 of Streptomyces marokkonensis. Classification (NCBI taxonomy): domain Bacteria; kingdom Bacillati; phylum Actinomycetota; class Actinomycetes; order Kitasatosporales; family Streptomycetaceae; genus Streptomyces; species Streptomyces marokkonensis. The sequence continues at coordinate 19,465 of NZ_BAABCQ010000101.1, read as the reverse complement.
AACGATGAGGGCCAGTTCTCGCTCTGGCCCGACTTCGCCGATGTGCCCCCAGGCTGGGGCGTGGTCGCCGGCCCCGACACGCGGCAGGCGTGCCTGATCTTCATCAGGCAGTGGCGCTGACCGGTTTCCGGCCGGCCTGGGCACCACCGTCCGACTCGGCTCCGGCGATCAGCTGCCGGAGCCGAGTGCCCGCTTGATCAGACTGTCGACGTCCATGATGTCGATGAGCTCGTCGGCGGCCGCCTCCGGCCCGGGGCCCTCGTCCGATGCCTTGGCCCCACCCGCCTCGGCGTCGGCCAGGCCGAGCAACGCCTCAAGGACACCGGCCTCCTTGAACCGCTGGTAGGGCACCGAGGCCAGGATCCGCCGTACGTCCTCCTCGCGGGCATCCGCGTCGTCCTCGGCCTCGAGCAGTTCCGAGCGCAGGTAGGCGACCACCGCCTGCGGGGTCGGACAGTCGAAGATCAGTGTGGCCGGCAGCCTCAGCCCGGTGGCGGTGATCAGGCTGTTGCGGAAGTTGACGGCCGCCAGCGAGTCGAAACCGGCCTCCTGGAACGCCTGGGCCGCGCCGATCCCGTCGGCACCACTGTGACCGAGGACCATGGATGCCTGGCTGCGCACCAGCCGGAGCAGGATCCGGTCCTGTTCGGCCTCCCCGACCGCGCGCAGCGACGTCATCAGCGACGACGCGCTCTCGGTGGAGTCGTCGGAGGGCTGTGCCGCCTCGATCGCCGCCGCGGCCTCCGGCAGGTCGTCGAAGAGCGGGCTGGTGCGGGCCGACGTGAACGGCACGATGAAGGCGCTCCAGTCCATGTCGGCGATGACCACCGATTCCGTGGCGGCCTGGACCGCCTGGTCCAGCGCGGCTATCGCCGTGTCGGGTGTCATCGGGATGACACCGCGCCGCCGGAGCTGGGCCAGCGTCTCCTCGTCCATTCCCGCGCCGCCCGCGGTCAGCGCACCCCAGGCGATCGCCTGTGCCGGGACGCCGTCCGCCCGGAGACGCCGCACCAGCGCGTCGAGGACCGCGTTCGCCGCGCCGGCGGCGGCTTGACCGCCACCGCCCCAGATGCCGGCGATCGAGGAGAAGACGATGAACGCGTCGAGCGGAAGGTCCGCCGTCCGCTCGCTGAGCCAGACCGCGGTGTTCACCTTGGCCCGGAAGACCTCCGTGACCTCCGCGTCACCGGTCTCGTCGATCACGCTGGTCAGGGACAGGTCGGTGGCGTGGACGACCGCGGTCAACGGGCGGCCCGGAGCGTGGAGCAGGTCGGCGAGCGCGTCCCGGTCGGCGTCCGCGCACGACTCGACGACGGTGCCCTTGTCCGGCTTTGCCAGCTCGTCGCGGAGTGACTCGACCCGCTCGCCGGGCTCGCGCCCGCTGGTCGTGACCACCAATCGCTCGACGCCTGCCCGCGCCAGCCACAGCGAGACGTAGCGTCCGAGGCCCTCCGCACCGCCGGTGACCAGGACCGTCCCGTGCGGCCGCCACTGCCGTTCGCCCCCGGTCTCGGCCGGATGGGTGGCACGCCGCAGGCGCCGGACGTGGACGCCGGACCGTCGGATCGCCACCTGGTCCTCACCGGACACGCCGGTCAGCACGCCGAGCAGGTGCCGGACGGCTCGGCCGTCCGGTTCGGCGGGCAGATCGATCAAACCGCCCCATTGGTTCAGGCGTTCGAGCGCGGCCGCCCGGCCGAGTCCCCACACCGCCGCCTGGGCCACGTGGGCCGGCCCGGCGACGGCGTCGCGGACACCGACGCTGACCGCGCCCTGGGTCAGGCACCACAGGGGCGCGGTGGCACCGGCCGCGGCGAGCGCCTGAATCAGGGTCAGGGTGGAGGTGGTGAGCGCCGCGGGGTCCGGCCGGTGGCTCTCGGTCCGGTCCGGGAGCGCGAGCAGGGACAGGATTCCGGCGATCCCGTCGTCGGTGAGGAATCCGCCCAGCCTGCGGGCGAGTTCGTCCCTGGACAGGCCGGTTTCCACCGCGCAGGGCACGACGTCGAGGCCGTTGGCCCGCAGCTGGTCGAGCAGACCATCGCGCGAGACGTCCGCGGTCTGCGGCGTGATGACGAGCCAGCGGCCGGCGGGCACGCCCAGGGCCTCGCGCTGGGGCGGGGCCCAGCCGATCGCGTACCGGAGTCGCTCCGAGGCCGACCAGTTCTCGCGTGCCTTCCGCCAGTCGGCGAGGGCCGGCAGTACCGTGTCCAGGGCCTGGCTCTGGTGGGCGGACAGTTTGAGCATGGTGGCCAGAGCCGCCGGATCGGCGTCGTCGATGGCGTTCCAGAAGCCGGCGTCCGTCGCCCGGCCGGCCGGTTGGTCGTCGTCCGGAGCGGCTTCGGCCAGCCAGAAGTGCCGGCGGTCGAAGGCGTAGGTGGGCAACTCGATCGTGCGCCGGGACGGTTGCGCCGGCAGTGTCGCGCTCCAGTCGAGCGGCACGCCGCCGGCGAAGAGCCGCGCGGCCGCGGCGAGGAAGGATGCCGGACCGTCGGCGCCCCGGCGCAGCGTGCCGGAGACGATCGGTCGCCCGGCGCCGCGGGGCGGGCTGTCCGGGTCGTCGATGACGTCGGTCATCGGCTGCACCAGGACCGGATGCCCGCTGACTTCCAGGAACACTCCGAAGCCCTCGGTCAGGAGACTCGCCACGGCCGGGCCGAAACCGACTGGGCGCCGCAGGTTCTGGTACCAGTAGTCCGCGTCGAGGGAATGGCCGTCATCGACCCAGCCACCGGTCACCGTCGAGTAGAACGGTATGCGCGCAGGCCGGGTGTCGATCCCGCTCAGCGCCGTCGTCAGGACGTCCTTGATGCGTTCGACGTGGTGGGTGTGCGAGGCGTAGTCCACCGGCACCGGGCGGGTCCGTACGCCGTCCCGGGCCAAGGACTCCAGTGCCTGCGCCAACGACTCCTCGTCACCGGCGACGACCACCGAGGACGGGCTGTTCACCACGGCCACCTCGAGCCGGCCTGCCCAGGCCGCCAGCCGGTCGTTGGCCTCGTCCGCCCCGAGCATCACCGACGCCATGCCGCCCCGGCCGGACAGTGTGGTCGCGATCGCCTGGCTGCGCACCGCGACGATGCGGGCGGCGTCGGCCAGCGACAGGACACCGGCGACGCACGCCGCCGCGATCTCCCCCTGGGAATGGCCCACCACCGCGTCGGGCCGCACGCCCGTTGACTCCCAGAGCGCGGCCAGGCCGACCATCATCGCGAAACTCGCCGGCTGGACGACGTCCACGCGATCGAGGGTCTGTTCGTCCGCCTCGCCGCGCAGGACATCGGTCAGCGACCAGTCCACCCAGGGGTGGAGTGCCCGCGCGCACTCGTCGATCCGTGCCCGGAAGACCGCGGAACCGCCCAGCAGCGTGCGCCCCATGCCCGCCCATTGCGCTCCCTGGCCCGGGAAGACGAGAACCAGTCGGCCGGGTGCTCCGGAGCCGGTCACGGTGCCTGTGGTCAGGTTGGGTGTCACCTCGCCGCGGGCGAGCGCGGCGAGGCCGGTCAGCGCCTCGTCCCGCGAGCCGGCCAGCACGACCGCTCGCTCCGGCAGCGTCGCCCGGCCACGCACCAGGGCGGCTGCCACCGCCGGCAGCGTCGGTTCGCCGGTCTGAGCGGGGCTGTCCAGAAACATGCGCAGCCGTGTGGCCTGCGCGCCGAGTGACGGGGCGCTCTTGGCGGACACCACCAGCGGCACGATGTTCGTCGCGAGCGCCTTCGACGGTTCCGGGTCCTCGGAGGGGGCGGTCGCGGTCTCCTCGGCCGGGGCCTGCTCGAGGATCAGGTGCGCGTTGGTTCCGCTGGCGCCGAACGCGGAGACGCCGACCCGTCGGGGCCGGCCGGTCCGCGGCCACTCCCGCGGCTCGGTCAGCAGGGCAAGGGTGCCTGCCGACCAGTCCACCTGTCCGGTCGGTTCCTCGACATTGATGGTCGGCGGCAGCACACCGTGCCGCAGCGCCTCGACCATCTTGATCACGCCGGCCACGCCGGCGGCCGCCTGGGTGTGCCCGATGTTGGATTTCAAGGACCCGAGCCACAGCGGCTGCCCTGCATCCCGAGCTTTCCCGTACGTGGCGAGCAAGGCCCCCGCCTCCATCGGGTCGCCGAGTACCGTGCCGGTCCCGTGGGCCTCCACGGCGTCGACGTCGGCGGGGCCTATGCCGGCCGAGGCGAGTGCCCGCCGGATCACCCTTTGCTGGGCCGCCCCGTTCGGCGCGGTCAGCCCGTTGGATACACCGTCGGAGTTGACCGCCGACCCGCGAATCGTGGCCAGCACGCGGTGACCACGCTGCCGGGCCACCGAGAGCCGCTCCAGGAGCACGACGCCGACGCCCTCGGACCAGCCGGTGCCGTCCGCTGTGGACGAGAACGTCTTGCACCGGCCGTCGGCGGAGAGCCCGCGCTGGCTGGAGAACTCGACGAACGCCTCCGGGCTGGCCATCACCGTGGCCCCGCCCGCCAGCGCCATCGTGCACTCGCCGTGCCGGAGGGCCTGCGCGGCCTGGTGGATGGCGACCAGCGAGGACGAGCACGCGGTGTCCAGGGTCACCGCCGGCCCCTCGAAGCCGAAAACGTACGCGATCCGGCCCGAGGCGACGCTCGGCGACGTGCCGGTCATGACGTATCCCCGGACCTCCTCGGGTATCCGGTTCAGCCTGGTGGCGTAGTCGTGGTGCACGATGCCGGTGAACACACCGATCTCTTCGCCCCGGGTGGACAGCGGGTCGATGCCGGCCCGCTCCATGGCCTCCCAGGACGTCTCCAGGAGCAGCCGTTGCTGCGGGTCCATGGCCAGTGCCTCGCGCGGGGAGATCCCGAACAGCCCGGGGTCGAACTGGGCGGCGTCGTAGAGGAAGCCGCCCGACCGGGTGTAGGTGGTCCCGGGGTGCGCGGGATCCGGGTGGTAGAGCCCGTCGGTGTCCCAGCCCCGGTCGGTGGGGAAGCCGGAGATCGCGTCGCGTCGCTCGATGACCAGGCGCCACAGGTCGTCCGGGCTCTGCACGCTGCCGGGCAGCCGCACGCCCATGCCGATGATCGCGATGGGCTCGTCGGGGTCGGCCAGGGACACCGGAGCCCGATCGGTCACCTCGGCGGCCTCGCCCGCCGCCTCGTCGGCCAGGTGCGCCGCGAGGACGTTCGGCGTCGGGTGGTCGAAGACCGCCGTCGCGGGCAGGGCGACGCCTGTGAGGTCACGCAGCCGGTTGCGCAGCCGTACTCCGCCCAGCGAATCGAAGCCCAGGCTCCTGAACGACTGGTCGTCGTCCATCGCGTCGAGATCGGCCGGCTGATAGCCCAGGACGACCGCCACCGACTCGCGGACCACCTCGAGCGCGACCCGCCGGCGTTCGTTCCGGGACCGGGTTGCCAGCCGGGCGGCGACGCTCTCCTGAGCGTCCCCCTGGCTGTCGGCCGGCCCGGCCTCGACCGCGGGGACCGGGTCCCCGGGCGCCGTCTGGTCGAGCCAGTACCGCCTGCTCTGGAACGCGTAGGTCGGCAGTTCGGTGGCCAGGGCCGAGGCGGATCCGGCCGGCCGGCCGACGACCGCGGGCCAGTCCAGGGCCACGCCGCGGACGTGCAGTTCGCCCAGGGCTGCCACCACGTCGGCGACTTCTGCGCTGCCCGCGCGCAGCGTCGCGATGCAGGACGCCGCCGACGAGTCCAGGCTCTCCGACGCCATCGTGGTGAGCGCGCCCCCCGGTCCGAGCTCCAGGAAGGTCGTCACGCCCTGATCGCGCAGCGATCTGACCGCGTCCCCGAACCGGACCGTGGCCTGCACCTGTTCGACCCAGTAGTCGGCGGTGGCGAATCGCTGTCCGGTGTCCGGCCGGCCGGTGACCGTGGATACGACGGGCACCCGGCCCGGCCGGTAGGTCAGCGACTCGGCGACCTCCCGGAACTCGGCGAGCATCGGTCGCATCAACGGTGAGTGGAAGGCATGGCTCACCGGCAGTCGGCGGGTCTTGTGGCCGAGGCGGGCGAGATTGCCGGCCACCCACAGCACGGCTGCCTCGGCGCCGGACAGCACCAGCGATCGGGCGCTGTTGACCGCCGCGACGTGGACGACGTCGGGTGCCTCCATCAGTTCCGATGCCACTTCGGCCTCGCTCGCCTGGACAGCGACCATGCCTCCGCCGGCCGGTAGCGCCTGCATCAGCCGGGCCCGGGTGGCGACCAGCTTTCCCGCGTCGGCCAGGTCGAGGACCCCGCTGACGTGCGCGGCGGTGATCTCTCCGATGGAGTGGCCGACGACCAGGTCCGGGCGCAGTCCCCATGACTCGTAGAGCCGGTACAGGGCGGTTTCCAGAGCGAACAGGCCGGCCTGGGTGTAGATCGTCTGATCGATCAGCCGACCGTCGTCCGCGTCCGGGGCGGCGAGGGCGACGTCAGACAGCGGGGCCGTGGCATGGCCGGCCCAGTGGGTCTCGACGGCGCGGCAGGCGTCGGTGAACGCCTCGGCGAAGACCGGGAAGGCGGCCGCGAGTTCCCGGCCCATGCCGGGCCACTGGCTGCCCTGTCCGGTGAACAGGAAGGCCAGCTTGCCGTCGGCCGGGGCGCCGCCGATGGCCGGTGCGGAACCCTTGGCCATAGCGCGCAGATCGCCGACCAATTGGTCACGATGCCGCACCACCAGGACCGCCCGCCGGTCGAGTTGCGCCCGGCCGGTGGCCAGCGCGAGGGCGATGTCGGCGGGCTCCAGCTCAGGCCGCGATGCCACGAAGTCCACCAGCCGGTCGGCCTGGGCCCGCAGCGCGGCGGGGGTGCGGCCGGAGACCGGGACCGGCACGCAGCCCTCGTCCGAGGGCCGGTCCAGGGCCAGATCCCCGGTCGTCATCTTGTCGGCGTCGTGCTCGGCGGTCTCCTCACCGGCCTCTTCCAGGATGACGTGAGCATTGGTCCCGCCGATGCCGAACGACGACACGCCGGCCCGGCGCGGGTGTCCGGCACGAGGCCAGTCGCGGCGTTCGGTGAGCAGCCGGACCGCGCCCGCCGACCAGTCCACGTGGGTCGACGGCCGGTCGACGTGCAGCGTCCTCGGCAGGACGCCGTGCCGCATCGCCATGACCATCTTGATCACGCCCGCGACGCCGGCCGCGGCCTGGGTGTGGCCGATGTTCGACTTCACCGACCCGAGCCAGAGCGGTCGGTCGGCTGGCCGGTCCCGGCCGTAGGTCTCCAGCAGCGCCTGCGCCTCGATGGGGTCGCCGAGCGTGGTCCCGGTGCCGTGCCCCTCGACGGAGTCGACCTCGTCGCCGCGCAGTCCGGCCGCGGCGAGCGCCTTGCGGATCACGCGCTGCTGCGAGGGGCCGTTCGGCGCGGTGAGGCCGTTGGAGGCGCCGTCGGAGTTCACCGCCGTTCCGCGGACCAGGGCCAGTACCCGGTGGCCCTGCTCACGGGCCCGGGACAGCGGCTCGACCAGAAGAAGTCCGACCCCCTCCGACCAGCCGGTGCCGTCGGCCGTGTCGGCGAACGCCTTGCAGCGGCCGTCGGGGGCGAGCCCCCGCTGCCGGGAGAACTCGATGAAGGTCTCCACCGTGCCCATCACCATCACGCCGCCCGCCAGCGCCATCGAGCACTCGCCGTTGCGGATGGCCTGCACGGCCAGGTGCAGGGAGACCAGTGAGGACGAGCAGGCGGTGTCCACGGTGATCGCCGGGCCCTCCAGGCCCAGGTGGTAGGCCACCCTTCCGGAGAGGACACTGCCCGAGCTGCCGGTCAGGCGGAAACCCTCGACGCCGGAGGCGTGGTGCGTGCGTACGGTCCAGTCGTGGCTGTTCACCCCGACGAATACCCCCACGTCCTGGGCGTGCAGGCTGTGCGGGTCGATGCCTGCGCGTTCGAGCAGCTCCCACGAGGTCTCCATGACCAGTCGCTGCTGCGGGTCCATCGCCAGCGCCTCTTGCGGGGAGATGCCGAAGAAGCCGGCGTCGAATGCGCCCGGGTCGTCGAGGAAGGCGCCGTGGCGGACGTAGGTGGTGCCGGGGTGGTCCGGGTCGGGATCGAACAGCCGGTCGGTGTCCCAGCCGCGGTCGGTGGGGAATTCGGTGACCGTGTCGGTCTCCGCGGACAGGATCCGCCACAGGTCTTCGGGACTGCGTACGCCACCGGGGAAGCGGCAGGCCATCGCGGCGATGGCGATCGGTTCCTCGGCCGTGGCCCTGGGCTCCGCGGTGGCCGGCTGGGGCTGCGCGTCGTCGAGGAGCTTGGCTTGCAGGTGGGCCGCCAGCGACCTCGGTCGCGGAAAGTCGAAGATCATCGAGGGGGGCAGGGACAGCCCGGTCGCGGTGGCGAGCCGGTTGCGCAGTTCGAGTGCGGTGAGCGAGTCGAAGCCCGAGTCCTTGAACGTCCGGTCGAGCCGGATCGCGTCGGTGCTCGCGTGGCCGAGGACGAGGGAGCACTGCTGGCGGATCAGGTCGACCAGGGCGTCGAACTGCTCGGCCGGGGGCAGCGCGCTGATCCGGTTGGACGGGGAGGCCGGCGCCGCCGGAGCCGGCCGCGCGTTCGTGGTGGCCCGGCTGATCGGCCGCTTGGCCCGGACCAGGCTCCGCAGGGCGGGCGCCATCCGCGACTGGTCGGCCGCCCGGAGCGTGGCCAGGTCGAACCCGGCGGCGACGAGCGCCGCGTCCGGGCCGCCACCGGCGCGCAGGGACTGGTCGAGCAACGCCATCCCGTCGCCGTCCGACAGGGCGACCATGCCGATGTCCCGGTTCCGCCGGTGGTCGGCGTGGCCAAGATGGCGGGTCAGGCCACTGGCTCGGTCCCAGTAGCCCCAGGCGATCGAGACCGCCGCATGGCCGGCGTGCCGCCGTTCCCGTGCCACGGCGTCCAGTGCCGCGTTGGCCGCGGCGTAGTTTCCCTGCCCCGGGTTGCCGAGCACACCCGCGGCCGAGGAGTAGAGAACGAAGGCGGCGAGATCGAGGTCACGGGTGAGGTCGTCCAGGTGGCGGGCCGCGTCCACCTTCGCCCCGAACACGGCGTCGACGCGCTGCGGGTCGAGTTCGGTGATGACCGCGTCGTCCAGTACCCCGGCGGTGTGCACGACCGCGGTCAGCGGGTGCTTCTCTCCGGCCATGGCCAGCAGCGCCACCACCTGCTCGCGGTCGGCCACATCGGCGGCCACGAGCCGAACGGTCGCGCCGAGCCCGACCAGTTCGTCGTGGAGCGCCGCGGCGCCGTCGGCCTCGGGGCCGCGGCGGCCGGCCAGGATCAGATGGCGGACACCGAGCTCGGCGACGAGGTGCCGTGCGGTCACCGCCGCGAGCGTTCCCGTACCACCGGTGATCAGCACGGTGCCGTCGGGATCGAGCGGTCGGGCCTGCGATGACGAATCGGCCGGGTGCAGCCGGTCGAGCCGTGGCACCTGCGCCCGGCCGTCCCGGAGCCGGAGCTGCGGTTCGCCGCTCAGGGCCGCCGCGATCACGGCATTGGTCGCACCGGCGGCCTCGTCCACCGCCACCAGGACGAACCGGCCGGGGTGCTCCGACTGGGCCGACCGCACCAGGCCCCACACGGCGCTGGTGACGATGTCTTCCCCGTCCGGTGTGACGATCACCAGTCGGTCGTCGTCCCCGGCCGGCCGGGCGAGGAACGCCTGTAGCAGGTCAAGTTCCGCGAGGACCGCCCCGCGAGGGTCCCCGGCGGAGATGTCGACCTCGTGGATCAGCAGAGTCGCCGGCGCGCCGGCGAGGTCGGTGACGTCGGTGATGTGGCGGGCAGCAGAGCCGGTCGCCGAGGAGTCCGGCGGTAGCGGGTGGTCGACCCAGTCGATGCGGAAGAGGCCCACGGATGACGCAGCGGGCTGCGCCTGCTCCCGCTGCTCGGTGACCAGTTCGGCCACCTCCAGCACCTGTTGCCCGGCCGGATCCGTCAACTCGATGTGCCAGGCCGTACGGGTCGGCGCGGCCGCCGACCGGACGTCGGTCCCGGTGGCTCCGGACGCCAGCAGCTGGACGCCTCGCCAGGTCTTCGGCCGCAGGTCCGGGGAGACAACGGCTCGGACCGCGGCGTCGAGCAGAGCCGGATGAATGCCGTAGCGGTGCGCGTCCGGCTGCTCCGCGTCGTCGAGCGCGACCTCGGCGGCGGGGCCGAGGGAGAACTCTCCGGGTGGGCCGGCCGACGGTGTCACCGTGCCGGTGGCGTGACGTGTCCATTCCTGCGTCACGGCCACTCCGGGCGGCCCCGAGTAGACCGTGATCGGCCGTCGGCGAGAAGCGTCCGGCCGCCCCACGACGATCCGTATGTCGCGGACGCCGTGGCGTGGCAGCACGACGGCCGGATCGATGGTCAGTTCCTCGACGACCGGGGCGTCGGCCTCTCCGCCTGCCCACAGTGCCAGCTCCACCAGTACCGCCTCCGGTACCCGGACCGGGGCGCCGTCGGACCCGTCGGTGGCCTCGGTGCCGGCCGCCCACGCGAGCGTCGACGCGGACCATCGGCCGGTCGCGATCAGGCCACCGGATTCGGGGAGCCGGACGAGCGCACCGAGCAGTGGGTGGCCGGCGTCGTCCAGGCCCATGCCCGACGCGTCGGCGGTCGGCACCGGACGGCGCCAGAAGTGCTGTCGCTCGAACGGGTACGTCGGCAGGTCGACCCACGCGGCCCGGGCGACGTCGTCGGCGAGCAGGCCGCGCCAGTCCACCGAGACGCCGTGGACGAACAGCTCGGCCATCGATCGCACCAGACGGCCGAGCCCGCCGTCGTCCCGGCGCAACGAACCGGCGACGACCGCTTCCGCGTGCGCGTGGTGTACGGCCTCAGCGACCGGCTGGACCAGCACCGGGTGGGGGCTGACCTCGACGAACGTGCCGAATCCCTGCTCCAGCAGGCGGTCGATCGTGGGACCGAAACGGACCTGTTGCCGCAGGTTGCGGTACCAGTAGCCGCCATCCAGCGCACCGGCGGCCCGGCCCTCGGTCACGGTCGAGTGGAAGGGCACCGTGGGCTCGGCGGGCGACAGATCGGCCAGAGCCACCGCCAGGTGGTCCCGGACGGCCTCGACCTGGTCGCTGTGCGATGCGTAGTCGACTGCGACCCGCCGTACGTCGACACCGGACTCGGCCAGTTCGCTCAGCGCGTCCGTCAGCGCCTCCGGGTCGCCGGAGAGCACCACCGAGGACGGGCCGTTCACCGCGGCGACCTGGACCCGGCCGTCCCTTTTCGCCAGCCAGGCCGCCGCGGCGGAAGCGTCGAGGCGCACCGACGCCATGCCTCCTCGGCCGGACAGGTTCCCGGCGATCGCCTGGCTCCGGACCACGACGACCCGCATGGCGTCGCGCAGGGAGAGCGCCCCGGCGACGTATGCCGCGGCGATCTCGCCCTGCGAGTGGCCCACGACCGCGTCGGGCCGGACTCCCGCCGACGCCCACAGCGCGGCCAGCCCGGCCATCATCGCGAAGCTCGCCACCTGGATGACGTCGACGCGTTCCAGCAATTCCTGGTCGGCCTCGCCGCGCAGCACGTCGATCAGCGACCAGTCCGCCCATTCGGTCAGCAGCCGAGCGCACTCCTGGACGACCTCGGCGAACGCGGGGGCGGTGTCGAGCAGCTCACGGCCCATCCCGGCCCACTGCGCGCCCTGTCCGGGAAAGATCAGCACGACGCCGGACGACGCGTCAGAGGTGGCGCTGTCGCGCAGCACAAGGGGACTGGCCTCGTCGCGGGCCAGTGCGCGCAGGCCGGCCAGCGCCTCGTCCCGGGAGTCGGCCAGTACGACCGCGCGCTCGTCCATGGTCGTTCGTCGAGTGGTCAGCGCCACGGCGAGGTCGACCCACGACGACTCGTCGGCGGTCTGGATGAGCGGGACGAGCCGGTCCGCCAGCCGGTTGAGCGCCCGCGTTCCGCGGGCCGACAGGACCAGAGGCACGATCCGGGGCGCCGGTGGCGCCGGCCGCCGGACGGCTGGCTGCCGGGGTGCTTCCTCCACGATCACGTGGGCGTTCGTTCCGCTCAGGCCGAAGCCGGAGATTCCCGCGCGACGCGGACGGCCGAGGTCCGGCCAGGGCCTGTTTTCCGTCAGCAGCGCGACCGCGCCCGACGACCAGTCGACGCGTGATGTGGGCTCGTCCACGTTGAGTGTCGCCGGCAGCACACCGTGCCGAAGCGCCTGGATCATTTTGATCACGCCGGCGGCACCGGCCGCGGCCTGGGTGTGGCCGACGTTCGATTTGAGCGATCCCAGCCACAGGGGCTGGTCGGCGTCGCGGTCCCGGCCGTAGGTGGCCAGCAACGCCTCGGCCTCGATCGGGTCGCCCAGAACGGTCCCGGTCCCGTGCCCCTCGACCGCGTCGATGTCCGCGGGGCCCAGGCCGGCCGACGTGAGTGCCTGCCGGATGACCCGTTGCTGCGCCTCACCACTCGGTGCGGTGAGGCCGTTCGACGCGCCGTCGGAGTTCACCGAGGAGCCGCGCAGCACCGCCAGGATCCGATGCCCGTTGCGGCGGGCATCGCCGAGGCGTTCCAGGACCAGCATCCCGGCCCCCTCCGCCCACGCGGTGCCGTCGGCGGCCGAGGCATAGGACTTGCACCGGCCGTCAGCGGCCAGTGCGCGCTGCCGGGAGAACTCGACGAATGACTGGGGTGTGGCCATCACCGTGGCACCACCGGCCAAGGCCAGGGAGCACTCGCCGCGGCGCAGCGCGTGGGCGGCCAGATGCAGCGCGACCAGTGAGGACGAGCACGCCGTGTCCACGGTGATCGCCGGTCCCCGCAGGCCGAGCAGATAGGAGATCCGGCCCGACGCGACGCTGCCCGCGGTTCCGGTCGTCTGGAAGGCCTCGAGCTCCTCGGGCACCGGACCGCCGGTGCCGTAGGCCTGCTCCATCAGGCCGGCGAAGACCCCGGCGTCGGTGCCCCGCAACGACGACGCGTCGATTCCCGCGTGCTCCAGCGCCTCCCACGCGGTCTCCAGCAGCAGCCGCTGCTGCGGGTCCATCGCGAGTGCCTCGCGCGGGGAGATCCCGAAGAAGTCGGCGTCGAACTCGGCCGCACCGTCGAGGAACCCGCCCCGGTCGACATACGAGGTCCCGGCCCGGCCCGGGTCGGCGTCGAACAGCCGCTCCAGGTCCCAGCCGCGGTCGGCCGGAAACGGCCCTGACGCATCCCGGCCCTCGCTGACCAGACGCCACAGCTCGTCCGGCCCGGTGATCCCGCCCGGCAGGCGGCAGGCCATCCCGACGATCACCACCGGCTCGTCGGGGTCGGACGGTGTGCCGACGGCGGTGTCGGCAGCGGTGTCACCGACCAGTTCGGCGTGCAGGAACGCGGCCAACGCACGCGGCGTCGGATGGTCGAACACCGCTCCGGTCGGCAGCTTCAGACCGGTCCTGGCCATCAGCCGGGTACGCAGTTCGATAAGTGCGACCGAGTGGTACCCGAGGTCCCGGAACGCCCGGTCCACCGGGACGGCGACGGTGTCGGGCCGGTTGAGCGACGCCGCGGACTCGTCTCGGACCAGGGCCTGGAGCAGCGTGTGCTGCGCGTGCCGGTCCAGGCGGGCCAGTTCTGCCCGGAGAGCGGAGGACGTGTCGTCGAGTCCGTCCTGGACGAGCGGCTCCGGGAAGAGGTCACGCAACAGGGCGGGCACGCCGGCCCCCGGCTCCGGCCGGCGCGCACGCAGGGCGAACAACGGCGTCGGGTCCGATGTGGCAAGGAGCGTGTCGAGCGCGAACAGCCCGTCACGCAACCAGGGCGAACCCGGTGTGTCCCCGGCCGGTTCGCACCAGGTCAGGACCGAGCCGGCCAGGCCGCGCCGTCGGCGGTCGTGGACCACGGCGCCCATCATGGCCGTCGAGACCGCCCGGCCGGGGTCTGCCGCCTCGGTGACCTCGTACGAGTCTGCGATCGTGATGAACGAGGTCCGAGCGGAGTCCGCTGCGGTGCTCAGCTTCGCGGCCAGCTCGGGGTCGCCGTCGGCGAGGATCACCGCGGCGGGGCCCGCCGCGATCGCCGGCTCCCACTCGGCGGCGTCCTCGCCGGCGATCAGCAGCAGCCGCTCGTTCGGGAGGACGGAGGCCAGGTGGCGTGCCACCGCGGCGCCGCGCACGGTGTGCGCACCCGTCAGCATTACGACGCCGTCGGAGCCGGACCGTGAATCGCGTATCGACCGGTCCGGGACCGCCTGACGGGTCAGCCGGGCCACCAGGAGCTCGCCGGACCGCAGAGCCCAGCGCGGTTCGTCACGCAGGATCGCGTACGGCACGGCGTCGATCGGCGATGCGCCGTCCAGGTCGACCAGGATGGCCCGGCTCCCCAGCACCTGGCCCGCCGCGGCCGCCAGCATGGCCTGAGCCGGATCGGCCGGCTCGTCCCGCGCCGACACCGCCACTGCCCGCCGGGTCACGAGGACCAGCTGCCCCGATCCGGCTCGCGCGGCCCACGCCGTCAGCTCTTCGACCAGCTGTCGGATCTCGGCGCGGCGCTCCGCCCAGGTGCCCGGCGTGTCGGGCGCGAGCAGCACCGTCGTCTCGGCGGTGCCGGCCGTGGCCAGATCGGCGTAGCAGGAGGACGAGCCCGCGGCCGCGGCGAGGCCCGCCGCGGCCGAGCCGACGAACGCCCAGGTCGTCGGCGCGGGGCCGGCGGTGCCGCGGGCCGGCGCGGGCACCCACTCCAGGCGCAGCACTCCGTCGTGCACCCCGCTTGCCGTGTATCGCAGTACGGCGGGCTGATCAGCCAGCAGGCGCCGCTGGATCTTCCCCGACGCGGTCCGCGGAACGCCGGCCACCTCATAGACCTCTTCGGGAAACTTGAACGTGGACAGCTCCCGGCGGCACCGTTCGATCACGGCGTCGGCTTCGACGCCTGACGGGCCGGCGACCACGTAGGCGACGGGCACCTCGCCCAGCACCTCGTGCGGCCGGCCGGCCACGCCGACGTCGGCGATCCCCGGAACGACGCGGAGAACCGCCTCGATCTCCTCCGGATGGACGTTCTCCCCGCCCCGGACGATCAGATCGTTGATCCGGCCGCTGATGGTGAAGTACCCGGCGGCGTCCCGGCGGGCGAGGTCACCCGTGCGATACCAGCCGTCCTGGAACGCGGCAGCGGTCGCCTCCGGTTTGTTGTGGTAGCCGGGCGTCACGTTCGGGCCGCGCACCCACACCTCGCCCTCGGCGCCGACCGGCACGTCGCGGCCGGTCTCCGGGTCGACGATCCGGACATCCACGCCGGGCACCGGAAGCCCGCACGACCCGTCGACGCGGACGCCTCCCGGCGGGTTCATGGTGATCGCCCCGCACGTCTCGGTGCTGCCGTACGCATCGACCAGCGGCACCCCGAACTCCTCGCGGAACGACCGGCACAGCCCTGGGCCGGCGACCGCGCCCCCGACCAGCCCGATCCGCAGATCCGGCAGGGTGATCCGGCGCTGGCGCCGCGCCTGCAGAAGATAGTGGTAGGTGGTCGGCACACCCGCCACGAAGGTGGCCCGGGTTTCCCGGGCGGCCTCCAGGAACTCGTCGCCCGAAGGGCTGTCCATGATCCGGGCGGTCGCGCCGACCGCGGTCACCGCCAGCACGCACGCGATGTGGGAGAGGCTGTGGAACAACGGCAGCGGCCACAGCACGCGATCGTCGGCCGACAGCCCGGGGATCGGCACATAGCTCGCCGCCACCGAGTGCAAGCAGTTGCGCTGGCTGGACAGCACTCCCTTCGGTTCCCCGGTGGTCCCCGAGGTGTAGAACGTCCATGCCACGTCGTCCAGGCCGAGATCGTCCCGTGCGGGTTCCGCGGGCTCGGTCTTGATGAGTTCCTGGTAGGCGTGGACCGACGCGTGCGCGGGTGCGTCGCCGGTCACCAGTAGCCGGGCGCCGGGGGGCAGGGACGGCGAGCGCAGGAAGCCGGCCACGTGCACGGGGTCGGTGATGACGACGGCCGTCTCGCTGTCGGCCAGGAGATAGTCCAGTTCGGAGTCGGTGGACGCGGGGTTGACCGGCACCCCGATCGCGTCCGCACGAAGGATCGCGAGGTAACTCTCAAGCATCTCCACGCTGTTGCGCAGGCAGATCATCACCCGGTCGCCGCGCCGCACACCGAGTCCCGCCAGATGTCCGGCCAGCCGCCGGGTCCGCGCCTCCAGATCGTCGTACGTGACCGCCCGCTTGGCGTCCTCGAAGGCGACCTTCCCACCGAAGTTGTCCGCGTGCTCCCGCAACACCAGGGGGAGCGCTCTGATCAGCTCGGCGCGCACGGAATCACGCATCCTCTCGTGGAGCGGTGCCTCATCGGGCGCCAAAAGCCTTCTGCCTACATGCGGAGGCTAGAAGCGGCCGTGCCGACTGGGCATCCCTCAGCCTCGTGGCCTTCGCGGCAGGGTGCGGCTTCTCTGCAGGGTTCTCCGCGCTCGCAGTTGGGCGTGACGACGTCCGTCTGGTAATGTTCACTCCAGGCCGTGACAGACTCTGTAGGAGGTGAGACCCGTGAACGTTCGTTCGATTACCCGGGTGCTCCCCCTATCGGTCACGGCAGGCGACTAATGTAGATGTCGCGGGAGCGCCAGAGGCACTCCTCTGGAAGGCGACAGCCATTAACCTTAAGCATTCCACTCCAGACCCTGTGATCACGCGGGTCGCCGAAGACCAGTGGCACGCCGTCGATGGCGACTTGGTTGTCGGCAGTGGCGACACTGGGCGCAGGCCCGACGGGCGACTGTTCATCAGCATCGACGCATGGCACGACACAGCCTTCAACAGGCTGGCCGCCGCCATGCTGGCGGAACTGCCGGCGCCGCTCTATACGCTGATCGACGCCGACGACTCGGATACGACCTCGAACTGGCGGCGGGCCGGCTTCACCCCCCACCGAGGTGAGCGGCAGTACCTGCTGGTGCCCGGCGAAGCGCAGCCCGCCGTGTCGCCCCCGGCGGGGGTGACTTTGACCGGCGGCGCGGAGGAGTCCCGTGCCGAAGTCGAGGGTGTCGAAGTCGGTGTGATCCGGATTTCGCCGTCGATGCGGGACAACGGGAGGCCGCGGATCGCGCGGATTCGCTCCATCGAGGTCCGCGCCGACCAGCGCCGCCGTGGCATCGGCAGGGCGCTGCTGGTCCACGCGCTGGACGCTCTGCACACTCGCGAGTTCGGTCTCGCGTCGATCGACGTCGACGAGACCGACACCGCGGCAATCAGCCTGTTGGAAAGCGTCGGAGCCCGCCGTGCGAGCAACACCTTGGAGTTGACGTGGCAAAAGTAAATCGAGGTATCGAGGTTGTCGGTACCATCGTCGAGTCCCTGAAAGACGCCAAGTTCTGGGTAGAACTTGAGAACGGTCACAAGGTACTCGCGCACATCAGCGGGAAGCTCCGCAAGCACTACATCAAGATCCTGCCGCAGGACACGGTGACGGTCGAGTTGAGCCCTTATGACCTGACCCGTGGCCGGATCACGTTCCGGCACCGGATGTAGCGGCCGGCGGAACACGCCAAGTCAGGAGCGGTGCGGATCCTCCCAGGGGGATCCGCACCGCTTCGATGACCTCCTGGCCGGAAGTCCGCGGTGCACCTTCACCAGTCACGTTGACAGTCTTGCCCGGTGACGCCCGGACTTCCTTGCCTGGCTCATCTTCGGCTGCCTAGCGTTGCGGCCGTGACGATGCATACGGTTCAGTCCACATTGGCCACGGTCCGGCCGGGCGTCCTCGATCCCGGCGCTGCGTCGGCAGCCAAGATCGAGTCCGGCGACGAGGTTCTCTACCCCGACACCTGGACCAACTGGCAGAACCAGCTGCGGTACGGCTCGTCCCCGGCCGACCGTGCGCGGCTGCGCCAGGAGTACCCGGGCTGCCCGTTCCAGATTGTCGGCCCGGTCGAGGTGACCGGTGCCGAACCGGGCGACGTCGTCGAGTGCCGGCTGACGGAACTGCGGCTGAGCGACTGGGGCGGCAACGCCTTCCCCACCCGGGCCGGCGCACTGCCGTACGACTTCGACGAACCGTACTTCCGCGACTTCCGATTCGACCGGACCCGCACCCGGGCTGACTACGTTCACGGGATCTCGCTGCCGCTCGACCCGTTCGCCGGCATCATCGCGGTCGAACCGCCGGGCGACGAGCAGACAAGCGCGCTGATCGGTGGCGACCACGGCGGCAACCTGGCCCTTCCCGAACTCACCGTGGGCTCCTCGCTGTTCCTCCCCGTGGCCAAGCCGGGGGCCCGGGTCTGGATCGGTGACATTCACGCCCTGCAGGGCGACGGGCTGGTCGACCAGACCGGCCTGAAGTCCACGGCCGAGCGCTTGCGGATGCGGTACGACCTCCACAAGAACGTGGGCCTGGCCCGGCCGCTGGCCGAGACCGACACGCACTGGGTCGGCATCGGACTGGCTGACAGCCTGGAGGCCGCACTGGTCGACTGCCTGCGCGGACTGATCAGCTGGTTCAGCGCGGCGTCCGGCGTCACCCGCGCTGAGGCCCACGCGCTGTGCAGCATGGCCGCGAGCTTCCGGATCACCCAGTACGCGGACCAGAGCGAGGTCCACCACGTCGATGTCCCCTTGCCGCCCAAGGGCGTGCACGGCCTCCTGCGCAAAGACATCTTCCCGGCCGGCCTGCGTACCCGGGTCGACCGCTGGCTGCGCCCCGCGGCCTGAACCGTTCAGCCTCCCCGGGCATGTCGGGCCGGCTCTTTCGCGGTGACCACGTGCCGTCAATGTGAGGTATGGGGGCCCTCGGTGCCCGCCGGTTAGCCTGCGGTTCGTCTCGCTCGACCACTGGACATCGCATTGTTCCCGGACAGGAAGGCGAAGCCGGGTCATGAGTACCACGCATGTGCATTATGTTCAGCAGCTGCTGACTCATTTCGATGCCGATCCGGATCGCCCTGCCATGGTCAGCGGGGAAGTCCCCTTCTCCGCGGGAGAGCTGGCCGACGCCGTCCGCCGGGCCGCGGCTGCGATGGGCCGCCACGGCGTCGGCCACGGTGACGTCGTCTGCATCCTGACCGAGCCGAACACCGCGGCCACGCTGATCCTGCGGTGGGCGGCCAACCTGGTGGGGGCGACGGCCGCACATGTGCGTGGGATGAATGCGGTGGTGCCTGACGACGAGTTGCGCATGGACTTGCAGCGCGCCATTGTCGCGGATGTCGGCGCCCGGATGCTGGCGGTCGATCCGGCCAACGAGGCGCGGGCGCGGGAACTGTTGGTGAACGCGACCGATCGGCCGGTCCTGGCCGTGCTGGGCGCAGGGCAGCCGGACACGGTGGATGTGAGCGCCGGTTCCGGTGACGGAGTGGGCCCGTGCGCGGACATCACCGACAGCGACCTCGCGGTGATCACCCAGACCAGTGGGGCGAGCGGCCTGCCGAAGGGTGTCTGCTGGCCCTTCGGCGTCAAGAACGACATGGCCACGTCGGCCATCGACCGCAGCAGCCGGACGAACGTCCTGATCACCGCACCGCTCACCCATTCCAGCGGGTTCGCCGCGGACGACACGCTCGTCACCGGCGGCATGGTCGTGCTGCATCCCGGCTTCAAGGCGGCGGCCGT
>NZ_BAABCQ010000100.1:0-28754 GCF_039539045.1 Streptomyces marokkonensis | reverse complement strand
GCGACACCATCCGCGTCTCCCTGTCCGCCCCGCCGGTCGAGGAGATCAAGGTCGGCATCCAGATCCTGGAGTCCCTGAACCTGCGTCAGCGCGGCCTGGAGATCGTCTCCTGCCCCTCCTGCGGCCGCGCCCAGGTCGACGTCTACAAGCTGGCCGAAGAGGTCACCGCCGGACTGGAGGGCATGGACGTCCCGCTGCGCGTCGCCGTCATGGGCTGCGTCGTCAACGGCCCCGGCGAGGCCCGCGAGGCCGACCTCGGCGTCGCCTCCGGCAACGGCAAGGGCCAGATCTTCGTCAAGGGCGAGGTCGTCAAGACCGTCCCCGAGTCGAAGATCGTGGAGACCCTCATCGAGGAGGCCATGAAGATCGCCGAGCAGATGGAGGCCGACGGCGTGACCTCCGGCGAGCCCTCGGTCTCCGTCGCGGGCTGAACCGCCGGACCGGCCTGCCGGCCGAGCCGCCGGACCGGCGGCAGGCTGAACGGCGGGCTGAACGGTCCCTCATATGCCGCGTCGCCCTGGGGGGCGGCGCGGCATATGCACGACAGGTACAGTGCGGGGACCAGCAGATCTCAGGGTGAGGCCCCCGCACGTGTTGACGCAGACCACCTCCCGCGTGCTCGAACCGAGCGACCTGGACGCCGCGCTCGCCGTCCTCGACCGCGAGCCGGTCGCGAACGCCTTCGTGACCGCCCGGGTGCAGATCGCCGGCCTCGACCCGTGGCGGCTCGGCGGCGAGATGTGGGGCTGGTACGAGCACGGCATGCTGACCTCCCTGTGCTACGCGGGCGCCAACCTCGTCCCCATCTGTGCCACCCCGCGCGCCGTCCGCGCCTTCGCCGACCGCGCCCGGCGGGCGGGCCGCCGCTGCTCCTCGATCGTCGGCCCCGCCGACACGACCGCCCAGCTGTGGCGGCTCCTCGAACCGGGCTGGGGCCCGGCCCGCGAGGTCCGCGCCCGACAGCCCCTCATGGTCACCGACCGCGTCCCCACCGACATCACCCCGGACCCCTACGTCCGCCGCGTCCGCAAGGACGAGATGGAGCGGATCATGCCGGCCTGCGTGGCGATGTTCACCGAGGAGGTCGGCATCTCCCCGATGGCGGGCGACGGCGGCCTGCTCTACCAGGCCCGGGTCGCCGAACTCGTCGGCTCCGGCCGTTCCTTCGCCCGTTTCGACACCGACGGCAGGGTCGTCTTCAAAGCCGAGATCGGCGCCGCCACCGACCGCGCCTGCCAGATTCAGGGCGTATGGGTGGCCCCCGAGTACCGGGGCAAGGGCCTGGCGGCGCCGGGTATGGCGGCGGTCCTGCGCTATGCGCTGGCGGACATCGCCCCGGTGGCCAGCCTGTACGTGAACGACTTCAACACGGCGGCACGGCGGTCGTACCGCCGCGTGGGCTTCCAAGAGGTGGGCGCCTTCATGAGCGTGCTCTTCTGACGGGGCGCGCTCTTCCCGCAGGGCATGCCCTCCCGACAGGACACGGCCGGCCGCCCATGACCGGCTCCCGAAACCGGCACCCTGACGACAACCCGTACACCCGGCCCCGGCCGGCAAAGCGCTAGGCTCCCGCACATGGACGTCGTGATCGGCCCACTGGACCTCGCCGCGCACGTGGACGAGGCCCTCGCGGTCCAGGCCGCCGCGTTCGGACTCGGCCCCGACGAGGTGGCCGTCCGCCGCCAGATCGTCCTGCGCCACATGACCTACCCCGGCGCCAGAGCACTCGGCGCCACCGTCGCGGGCGACCTCGTCGGCTTCGTCTACGGCATGCCCAACGACCGCTCCCACTGGTGGTCCACCGTCGTCGAGCCCTGCCTGCGCGCCCAGGGCAACGACGCCTGGCTCGACGACTCCTTCGTCATCACCGAACTCCACGTCCACCCGGCCCACCAGAACCGCGGCGCGGGCCGCTCCCTGATCACCACGATCACCGACAGCGCCGCCGAGCCGCGTTCGATCCTCTCCGCGATCGACACCGAGAGCCCCGCCCGCGGCCTCTACCGTTCCCTCGGCTACCAGGACCTCGCCCGCCAGGTTCTCTTCCCCAGCGCCCCCAAGCCGTACGCGGTGATGGGTGCCCCGCTGCCCCTGTGCCGCCCCCGGGACAGGCCCGGCGGCACATAACCGATTTCCGCCGGGCTGGACCACCCGGCTAACCTCCTAGCCACCACCCTTACGTAGCAGGAGACACGAGAACCATGGCCAACGCACCGGTCCAGCGCATGTCGAAGTTGATGGCGAAGACGCTGCGCGACGACCCGGCGGACGCCGAGGTCCTCAGCCACAAGCTGCTGGTCCGCGCCGGGTACGTGCGCCGCACCGCCGCCGGCCTGTGGAGCTGGCTGCCGCTCGGCAAGAAGGTCCTCGGCAACGTCGAGCGCATCGTCCGCGAGGAGATGGACGCCATCGGCGCCCAGGAGGTCCAGCTCCCCGCCCTGCTGCCGCGCGAGCCCTACGAGGCCACCGGCCGCTGGGAGGAGTACGGCCCCGAGCTGTTCCGCCTCCAGGACCGCAAGGGCGGCGACTACCTCCTCGGCCCCACCCACGAGGAGATCTTCACCCTGCTGGTGAAGGACCAGGCGTCCTCGTACAAGGACCTGCCGGTCATCCTCTACCAGGTCCAGAACAAGTACCGTGACGAGGCCCGCCCCCGGGCCGGCATCCTGCGGGGCCGCGAGTTCCTGATGAAGGACTCCTACTCCTTCGACGTCGCCGACGAGGGCCTCGCCGAGTCCTACGACCTGCACCGCGCCGCCTACCAGCGGATCTTCGAGCGCCTCGGCCTCGACTACCGCATCTGCGCCGCGACCGCCGGCGCGATGGGCGGCTCCAAGTCCGAGGAGTTCCTCGCCCCGGCCGGGGCCGGCGAGGACACCTTCGCCGACTGCCCGAACTGCGACTTCGCCGCCAACACCGAGGCGATCACCTACGCCCTCCAGCCCGTGGACGCGGCGGACGCACCGGCCGCCGAGGACATCCCGACCCCCGACACCCCCACCATCGAGACCCTCGCCGCCTCCCTCGGCGTCCCGGCCTCCGCCACCCTGAAGAACCTCCTCGTCAAGGTGGACGGCGAGATCGTCGCCGTGGGCGTCCCCGGCGACCGAGAGGTCGACATGGACAAGGTCGAGGCCCACTTCGCCCCGGCCGCCGTCGAGCTGGTCACCGCCGAGGACTTCGTGGGCCGTCCCGACCTGGTCCGCGGCTACGTCGGCCCGCAGGGCCTGGGAGACAAGGTCCAGTACATCGCCGACCCGCGCGTGGCCCCGGGCACGGCGTGGATCACGGGCGCCAACAAGGAGCACACGCACGCCAGGAACGTCGTGGCGGGCCGTGACTTCGAGGTCGACGCGTACGTCGACGTCGTCGTGGTCCGGGACGGCGACCCCTGCCCGAACTGCGGTACCGGTCTCAAGCTGGACCGCGCCATCGAGATCGGCCACATCTTCCAGCTGGGCCGCAAGTACACCGACGCCCTCAAGCTCGACGTCCTCGGCCAGAACGGCAAGCCGGCCCGCGTCACCATGGGCTCCTACGGCATCGGCGTCTCCCGCGCCGTAGCCGCCCTCGCCGAGCAGCACGCCGACGACAAGGGCCTCGTCTGGTCCAAGGAGGTCGCCCCGGCCGACGTCCACGTCGTCGCCGCCGGCAAGGCCCTGCAGACCGAGTTGGCCCTCGACGTCTCCGAGAAGCTGTCCGCCGCCGGCGTCCGCGTCCTGGTGGACGACCGGGCCGGCGTCTCCCCGGGCGTCAAGTTCACGGACGCCGAGCTCATCGGCGTACCCCAGATCCTGGTCGCCGGCCGCCGCTCCGCCGAAGGCGTGGTCGAGCTGAAGGACCGCCGCACCGGGGAGCGCGAGGAAGTGACGGTCGAGGAGGCCGTCACCCGCCTGACGGCCTGAGGTCGGCCCGACACCCCGACGCCTTGACGCCGCAGGGGGCGCCCACATTCGACGGGCGCCCCCTGCGGCATACCCGCGCGGTGTTCGCGTCCGTCCGCCTGCCTGTCTGCCTGTCTGCCTGTCTGCCTGTCCGCACGCCCGCAGCGCGCGCGGTGCCCGCCCGTGAGGCCCCGCGGCAGCCGGCTACAGCCAGCCCGCGAACTCCAGGAGCAGCTCCGCGTCCTGCTTCCGCCCCACCCGGCGGGCCCGTACCCCCGACTCGACGGCACGGAACAGCGTCCAGCCGCGCAGCCGATCCTGGTCGACCTCCAGTGACTCCGCGAGCCGCTTGACGCGGCGCCGGGTCGTCGAGGCGCCGGACGGCTGGGCGATGAGGTCCTCCACACGGTCCCGCACCAGCCGCGCGAGATCGAAGGCGTTCTCGCCGACCACCGGGTCGGGACCCACGGCCAGCCACGGCATCCGGTCACCGGCGAGCACCTTGCTCTGCCGGAACGTGCCGTGCAGGAGCCGCTGTTCGGGCGGCGCGGCCAGCAGTTCGGCACGGGCCGCGAGCGCCGCGTCGACCAGCGGCGCCACCTGCGGGTCGGCCACCGCTCCCGCCCGCATGGCCTCGGCCTGCCGCCCGGTCCGCTCGGCCACGGTCTCGAAGGGGTGACCGGCGGGCGGCTCCACCCACAGCCGCCGCAGCGTGCCCGCGGCCTCCAGCAGCGCCTTGGCCTCCGGCAGCGACCGCACCGACACGTCCGGATGCAACCGCTCCAGGAGCAGCACGCCCTCCGTGGTCTCCGCCTCGGTCTCCGCCCCGCGCAGCTGTACGGCGCCCAGCCCGCCCCAGTGGGCGAGCGCGGCCCGCTCGCTCTCCGGGCGCGCCCGGCGCGGGGCCAGCTTCAGCACCGCGGGCATTTTGTCGGCCGTCCGTACCAGGACCACCAGACTGCTGCGCCCGCCGGGCACCTGCACCCGATCCACGGCCAACTCGCGCAGCGCGACGGCCCGCTCCGCCGCTCCGGGCAGCTTCTCCAACCAGTCGTCACCGTCCGGTGCCGTCTCACCGAGCGCCCTGACCAGACGCCGCGGCGGTTCGAAAGCCATGCGCGAGCCGTTCCCTTCCCGTACGGGCAGCCGTACGTGTTACGCAGTCGGAGTCGCCCGAGCGGAAGCCGTGTCCTGGCCCGGGGGGCCCGCTGCCGTGCCCGATGCCGCCTCGGAAGCGGAGCCCGAAGCCGAATCCGGCTTCGACGTGCTGTCGGACCGTTCGGCGAGCCCTGGGAAGGCTACGCTGCCGCCCCGCCACCGAACCGCCCGGACCGCCGCCTCGCGCAGCGCCCCGGCCGCCGTGGCCCGCCGGTCCGCCTCGGCCGCCCGCACCAGGTCCGAGTAGACCCCGGCCACCCGGTCCTCCAGCTCGGCCGCCAGCCGTACCGCCGCCGCCGAGTCCGGCACCGCGAAGGGCAGCGCGTACCCGGCTGCCGCGGCGACCGGCTTGCCGCCCAGGTCGCGCACCTCGCGGGCCAGCGCGTCCCGCCGCGCCCGGTGAGCGTCGTACGCCGTCCGTGCCGCGGTGCGCCGTTCCTCGCCGATCCGTCCGCCGACGACCCCGTAGCCGTAGACGGCCGCGTGCTCCGCCGCCAGTGCCGCCTGAAGGGCGTCCAGCTCCCGCTTCTCCGACCCGCTCACCCGTCAGCCTCCGTCAGCAGATACACGTGCGCCGCCCCGGCGGCCGCCACCGAGGCCAGCAGTCGCGCCAACTCGCCCGGCACCTCCAGCAGCGCCTCGGCCCGCCGGTCGGCCAGCTCCCGCTCGGTGGCGGCGAGCAGGGCCAGAGCGTCCTTCTCCGTCGTCGGCACGGCGCCGGAACCATCCCCAGGACCGGCGGCCTTCGCGGAGACCGAGGGCGATGCCTCGGACGGGCCGGACGCCCCGGGCGAGGCCGCGGGCACGGCGCCGAACGCCTCAGCGTGCCGTACGACCTCGGCGTGCAGCGGCCGCAGCCGCTCCGCCAGTCCCGGATGCGCGGCCGTCACCGCCGCGTACCGCCCGGCCAGTTCCTCGCTGTCCCGGGCCGCACGCGCGCGTGCCCGGTCGTCGGCCGGCGGATCGCCCTCCGTACCGCCGGAGTCCGACCCGCCGGTACAGCCGACGAGTAGGGCGGCCCCGGCGGCCGACGCGAGCAGGGTTCTTCGGCGCGGCCCCGAGGGCAGGCGCGGCGATGAGGAAAACGACACGGCAGACGTCCTCGACAGGCTCGTACGGAAGCGAAGGCAAAGCGACGGGCGACGCGACGGGACTCCGCGGTGCGGCCTGCCCGTGATCACGGTACCCGGGCCCCGCCCGGGCACCACTCATCGGCACCGCCGTGCCCGGGGTGGACGGCAACACCCCTCGGGACCGGATACCCTTTGACCAGACACGCGCACCGTCCCACAACAGCACACGCGGCCGAGGAGTCACCCGGATGAGCACCACCCAGAGCGAGAGGCTGCGAGAGCTGCTGGAGCCGCTCGTCGCCTCCCAGGGCCTGGACCTCGAAGAGATCGCGGTGGACTCGGTCGGCCGCAAGCGTGTGCTGAGTGTCGTCGTCGACTCCGACACCGGTGCGGACCTGGACCGGATCGCCGATGTGAGCCGCGCGCTCTCGGCGAAGCTCGACGAGACCGACGCGATGGGCGAGGGGGAGTACACCCTCGAGGTCGGCACCCCGGGCGCGGAGCGCTCCCTCACCGAGCACCGCCACTACGTGCGCGCCACGGACCGCCTCGTGCGGTTCCAGCTCCACGAGGGTGGGGAACTGGTCGCGCGCATCCTCGACGTGGACGACGACGGACTCGACCTCGAAGTGCCGGGAGTGAAGGGCCGCAAGGCCACCACCCGCAGACTCGCCTTCGGCGACATCGACAAGGCACGCGTCCAGGTCGAGTTCAGCCGCAAGGACACCAAGAACAGCAAGAACAGCAACAACGACAACGACACGAACGACACAACGGAAGACGAGGAGGCGTAGCCGTGGACATTGACATGAGCGCCCTGCGGGGCTTGGTGCGGGAGAAGGAGATCTCCTTCGACCTGCTGGTCGGAGCGATCGAGTCGGCTCTCCTCATCGCCTACCACCGCACCGAGGGAAGCCGTCGGCACGCGCGCGTGGAGCTCAACCGGGAGACCGGGCATGTGACCGTGTGGGCGAAGGAGGACCCGGACGACCTCGAAGAGGGCCAGAAGGCCCGCGAGTTCGACGACACCCCGTCCGACTTCGGCCGTATCGCCGCCACCACCGCCAAGCAGGTCATCCTGCAGCGGCTGCGCGACGCCGAGGACGACGCGACGCTCGGCGAGTACGCCGGCCGCGAGGGCGACATCGTCACCGGCGTGGTCCAGCAGGGCCGCGACCCGAAGAACGTGCTCGTCGACATCGGCAAGCTCGAGGCCATCCTGCCGGTGCAGGAGCAGGTGCCGGGCGAGACCTACCCGCACGGCACGCGGCTGCGTTCGTACGTCGTGCGGGTGGCCAAGGGCGTGCGCGGTCCGTCCGTGACGCTGTCGCGCACGCACCCCAACCTGGTGAAGAAGCTCTTCGCCCTGGAGGTGCCCGAGATCGCCGACGGATCCGTCGAGATCTCCGCGATCGCCCGCGAGGCCGGCCACCGTACCAAGATCGCCGTACGCTCCACCCGCTCGGGCCTGAACGCCAAGGGCGCCTGCATCGGCCCCATGGGCGGCCGGGTGCGGAATGTCATGGGCGAGCTGAACGGCGAGAAGATCGACATCGTCGACTGGTCGGACGACCCGGCCGAGATGGTGGCGAACGCGCTCTCCCCGGCCCGCGTCTCCAAGGTGGAGGTCGTGGACATGGCGGCCCGTTCCGCACGCGTCATCGTGCCCGACTACCAGCTGTCGCTGGCGATCGGCAAGGAGGGCCAGAACGCCCGCCTCGCCGCCCGGCTGACCGGCTGGCGGATCGACATCCGGCCGGACACCGAGCAGTCGTCGGAGCAGTCGTCGGAGCGGTCGTCGGAGCGGTCGTAGGAGCGGTGCTCGGCAGGGTCGTCGGGCACCGGTCCGACCGGTCGTCGACGGGCCGCGGGGAATAGATCCAAGCCGCACGACGCTGAGATCACGACAGCTTTGCGTGCGGTATGCGTTCGATTCTTGCCCCGAAGGGGTGAGGTCGGTCCGGGGAGGTAGACTTAAGAGTGTCTGGCCGGACACGTACCCGAGCATGCCCTGAGCGCACCTGCGTGGGGTGCCGGGAGCGAGCGGTCAAGAGCGAGCTGTTGCGCACTGTGGCGGTCGAGGGTCATTGCACCCCCGATCCACGCGGTACGCTGCCCGGCCGGGGTGCCTACGTGCACCCCGCACCGGTCTGTGTCGACCAGGCAGTGCGCCGCAAGGCGTTCCCGCGGGCGCTCCGCGTCCCGGGGCCGCTCGACGTAAAGGCGTTGCGCCGCTACGTCGAGCAGGCACAGGGTTGCTGACAGCAGCATGTGAGCAACGTGCCAAGGAAGAGAGCCGCGCGGATCCCCGTGCGGCCCGGTACCTCGCGAAGTGAAAGCAGGTCGAGATTGCGATGA
Organism: Streptomyces marokkonensis; assembly: GCF_039539045.1. NCBI lineage: Bacteria > Bacillati > Actinomycetota > Actinomycetes > Kitasatosporales > Streptomycetaceae > Streptomyces > Streptomyces marokkonensis. Next base: position 20,281 of record NZ_BAABCQ010000100.1, on the reverse strand, counting down.
GCACTCGATGAGTACGCGATGAGTACGCCCATGAACTAGCGACGGTCCGGACGCAACCCGGACCTAAGAGGAGCGAAGTGGCTAAGGTCCGGGTCTACGAACTCGCCAAGGAGTTCGGTGTCGAGAGCAAGGTCGTCATGGCCAAGCTCCAGGAGCTCGGTGAATTCGTCCGTTCGGCGTCTTCGACGATCGAGGCGCCCGTAGTACGCAAGCTGACAGACGCATTCCAGCAGGGCAGTGGCAACGGCCGGTCCGCCGGTCGTCCCGCGGCCCCGAAGAAGGCGGCCCCCAGGCCCGCCGCGCCGTCCCCGGCGCAGGCGGCCCGCCCGGCCGCCCCGCGGCCGCCGGCCACGCCCAAGCCCGCGGCTGCCCAGCAGCCCGAGGCTCCGTCGGCCCCCGCGCCGGCGCCGTCCCAGGGCCAGCCCCAGGGTCAGCGTCCGACGCCGGGCCCGAAGCCCGCGCCGCGTCCGGCGCCGGCCGCGCCGGAGTTCACCGCTCCGCCGGCCGCACCGGCTGCTCCGGCCGCACCTGCCGCACCGGCCGCCTCGACTCCGGCTCCGGCCGGACCGAAGCCCGGCGCGCGTCCCGGTGCCCCCAAGCCCGGCGGTCGTCCGTCCGGTCCGGGTCAGGACCGTGGCCAGGAACGCGGTCAGGACCGAGGCCAGCAGGGTGGCCAGGGCCGCCCCGGTGGCCAGCGTCCCGGCGCCCCGGCGCAGCGTCCCGGCCGTCCCGGCGGCCCGCGTCCGGGTAACAACCCCTTCACCTCCGGCGGCAACGCCGGCATGGCACGCCCGCAGGCGCCCCGTCCGCAGGGCGGTCAGCGTCCGGGTGGTCCCGGTGCTCCCGGCGCCGGTCCCCGTCCGCAGGCTCCCGGCGGCCAGGGCGGCGGCCCCCGTCCCCAGGCTCCGGGCGGCAACCGCCCGACCCCGGGCTCGATGCCGCGTCCGCAGGGCGGCCAGGGCGCCGGTCCCCGTCCCGGCGGCGGCCCGCGTCCGAACCCCGGCATGATGCCGCAGCGTCCCGCTGCCGGCCCGCGTCCCGGCGGTGGCCCCGGTGGGGGTCGCGGTCCGGCCGGTGCCGGTCGTCCCGGTGGCGGCGGCGGTCGTCCGGGTGGTGGCGGCGGCTTCGCCGGTCGTCCCGGCGGCGGTGGCGGCGGCGGTCGTCCCGGTGGCGGCGGCGGTTTCGCCGGTCGTCCCGGTGGTGGCGGCTTCGGTGGCGGCGGCGGTCGTCCCGGCTTCGGCGGTCGTCCCGGCGGCCCCGGTGGCCGTGGTGGAACACAGGGCGCCTTCGGTCGTCCCGGCGGTCCCGCGCGTCGCGGTCGCAAGTCGAAGCGGCAGAGGCGCCAGGAGTACGAGGCCATGCAGGCCCCGTCGGTCGGCGGCGTGATGCTGCCTCGCGGCAACGGCGAAGCCATTCGCCTGTCGCGCGGTGCCTCGCTCACCGACTTCGCGGAGAAGATCAACGCCAACCCGGCGTCGCTCGTCGCGGTCATGATGAACCTCGGCGAGATGGTCACCGCGACCCAGTCCGTCTCCGACGAGACGCTCCACCTCCTCGCCGGCGAGATGAACTACACGGTTCAGATCGTCAGCCCGGAGGAGGAGGACCGCGAGCTGCTCGAGTCCTTCGACCTGGAGTTCGGCGAGGACGAGGGCTCCGAGGAGGACCTGGTCGTCCGTCCGCCGGTCGTGACCGTCATGGGTCACGTCGACCACGGTAAGACCCGACTGCTCGACGCCATCCGCAAGACGAACGTCATCGCGGGCGAGGCCGGCGGCATCACCCAGCACATCGGTGCCTACCAGGTCGCGACCGAGGTCAACGAAGAGGATCGCAAGATCACCTTCATCGACACCCCGGGTCACGAGGCGTTCACCGCCATGCGTGCCCGTGGTGCGCGGTCGACCGACATCGCGATCCTGGTCGTCGCGGCCAACGACGGCGTCATGCCGCAGACGGTCGAGGCGCTCAACCACGCCCAGGCGGCCGACGTCCCGATCGTCGTCGCGGTCAACAAGATCGACGTCGAGGGCGCCGACCCGACCAAGGTGCGCGGTCAGCTGACCGAGTACGGCCTGGTGGCCGAGGAGTTCGGCGGCGACACCATGTTCGTCGACATCTCCGCCAAGCAGGGTCTGAACATCGACTCGCTGCTGGAGGCCGTGGTCCTCACGGCCGACGCCTCGCTCGACCTGCGGGCCAACCCCACGCAGGACGCGCAGGGCATCTCGATCGAGTCCCGTCTCGACCGCGGCCGCGGTGCCGTGGCGACGGTCCTCGTGCAGCGAGGCACCCTGCGGGTCGGTGACACGATGGTGGTGGGCGACGCCTACGGCCGCGTGCGCGCCATGCTCGACGACAACGGCAACAACGTCGCCGAGGCCGGCCCGTCGACTCCGGTCCAGGTCCTGGGCCTGACCAACGTCCCGGGTGCGGGCGACAACTTCATCGTCGTCGACGAGGACCGTACGGCCCGTCAGATCGCCGAGAAGCGAGCCGCCCGTGAGCGCAACGCCGCGTTCGCCAAGCGCACGCGCCGCGTGTCGCTGGAGGACCTGGACAAGGTGCTCAAGGCCGGCGAGGTCCAGCAGCTGAACCTGATCATCAAGGGCGACGCGTCCGGATCGGTCGAGGCTCTGGAGTCCTCCCTGCTCCAGCTGGACGTCGGCGAAGAGGTCGACATCCGCGTCCTGCACCGTGGTGTCGGTGCGGTCACGGAGTCCGACATCGACCTGGCGATGGGCTCCGACGCCATCGTGATCGGCTTCAACGTGCGCGCCGCAGGGCGTGCCGCGCAGATGGCCGAGCGCGAGGGTGTGGACGTCCGGTACTACTCGGTCATCTACCAGGCGATCGAGGAGATCGAGGCGGCCCTCAAGGGCATGCTCAAGCCGGAGTACGAAGAGGTCGAGCTCGGTACGGCGGAGATCCGTGAGGTCTTCCGTTCGTCCAAGCTGGGCAACATCGCGGGTGTCCTCATCCGCTCCGGCGAGGTCAAGCGCAACACCAAGGCGCGCCTGCTGCGCGATGGCAAGGTCATCGCGGAGAGCCTCAACATCGTGGGCCTGCGTCGCTTCAAGGACGACGTCACCGAGATCCGCGAAGGCTTCGAGGGCGGTATCAACCTCGGAAACTTCAACGACATCAAGGTCGACGACGTCATCGCGACGTACGAGATGCGCGAGAAGCCGCGGGTGTAACAGCCCGACTTCTGCAGACGGTGCGGCCCGGGGCCGGTCGGCGGAGAGTAAACTCCGTCGATCGGCCCCGGCCGTTCGTTGTACGGTTCTGATGTCCCCGCCACATGGATGGCGGGGCCATCGATCCCGAGCCGGCGGGTGAACCGGTTGCAGACATGTATGTGGGGACGCTGTCCTTCGACCTCCTCCTCGGCGACGTACATTCGCTGAAGGAGAAGCGCTCCGTCGTCCGCCCGATCGTCGCCGAGCTCCAGCGGAAGTACGCGGTGAGCGCGGCCGAGGTGGAGCACATGGACCTCCATCGCAGGGCCGTCGTCGGCCTGGCCATGGTGTCCGGCGACGCGGGGCACCTCTCCGACGTACTCGACCGGTGCGAGCGGCTGGTGGCGGGCCGCCCCGAGGTGGAGCTGCTGTCCGTCGGACGGCGCATCCACGGCGACGACGACTGACCAGGAAACGCGCGAGAAGCGCAGAAGAAGAAAGAACGGGAGACGGACCAGTGGCCGACAACGCGCGGGCGAAAAGGCTGGCGGACCTCATCCGAGAGGTGGTGGCCCAGAAGCTGCAGCGCGGGATCAAGGACCCGCGCCTCGGCTCGCACGTCACCATCACGGACACCCGGGTCACGGGTGACCTGCGGGAGGCGACCGTCTTCTACACGGTGTACGGGGACGACGAGGAGCGGGCTGCCGCGAGCGCGGGCCTGGAGAGCGCCAAGGGCATCCTGCGCTCCGAGGTCGGCAAGGCGGCGGGCGTGAAGTTCACGCCGACCCTGACCTTCGTCATGGACGCCCTCCCGGACACCGCCCGGAACATCGAGGACCTCCTCGACAAGGCGCGCCAGTCCGACGAGAAGGTGCGCGAGGTGTCCGCGGGCGCCGCGTACGCCGGGGAGGCGGACCCGTACCGCAAGCCGGGCGAGTCCGACGAGGAGACCGACGAGGCCGCCGGGGCCGTCGACACCGACGAGACGGACGACACCGCTAAATGACCGACAAGCACCCCACGCCCGACGGCCTTGTCATCGTCGACAAGCCGTCGGGCTTCACTTCGCACGACGTCGTCGCCAAGATGCGGGGCATCGCCCGCACCCGGCGCGTCGGGCACGCCGGCACGCTCGACCCGATGGCGACGGGCGTCCTGGTCCTCGGTGTGGAACGGGCGACCAAGCTCCTCGGGCACCTCGCCCTCACCGAGAAGGAGTACCTGGGCACGATCAGGCTCGGACAGACGACGCCGACCGACGACGCCGAGGGCGAGATCACGGGGTCGGTGGACGCCTCGAAGGTCACCCGGGACGCCATCGACGCGACCGTCGCCCAGCTGACCGGCGACATCATGCAGGTGCCGTCCAAGGTCAGCGCCATCAAGATCAACGGCGTGCGCTCCTACAAGCGGGCCCGCGAGGGCGAGGAGTTCGAGATCCCCGCCCGCCCCGTCACCGTCTCCTCCTTCGAGGTGTACGACGTCCGGGAAGCCGTCGCCGAGGACGGCACCCCGGTCCTGGACCTGGTGGTCTCGGTGGTCTGCTCCTCCGGCACCTACATCCGGGCCCTCGCCCGTGACCTGGGTGCCGGCCTCGGTGTCGGCGGCCACCTCACCGCGCTGCGCCGCACCCGCGTCGGCCCGTACAAACTGGACGCCGCGAGGACGCTGGACCAGCACCAGCAGGAACTGACCGTCATGCCGATCGCGGACGCGGCCACCGCCGCCTTCCCGCGCTGGGACGTGGACACCAGGCGCGCCCGGCTGGTCACCAACGGCGTACGGCTGGAGATGCCCGACACGTACGCGGGCGCCGGTGCCGTCGCCGTCTTCGACCCCGAGGGCCGCTTCCTCGCGCTCGTGGAGGAGCACAGGGGCAAGGCGAAGAGCCTGGCCATCTTCGGCTGAGCCGACGCACTGTCACCTCCCCGCCCGTGGAGCGGCGAACACGGGGACTCCACTGCCGCCGCTCCACGGTCCCCCCTCGGTTCCCCCACCCAAGGGTGTATCCAACCCTCCCCTTCTGTTCACCCGTCCGGGCAGGCGCTCGGAGTGAACCGGGGGAGTGGAAGGGGGCGCGTTCGCCACGGGATCTGTCCTGCTGATCATCACGCGCCTACCGTCGAACACACAGCACGGGTGTACGCGGGGAGGCTCGACGATGGCGTCGCGGAACCGGTCCCGGGAGGCGACGGGCGGCAGGGCAGGACAGCGGTCCCGGGACGGCTCCCGGGACCCACGCGGTGAGCGGGAAGCGCACGACGGGCCCCCGGCCGTCCGAGGAGCTGATCCGACGCGGGGCGCCCCCGACGAGGCACTGATCCGCGTCCACGACCTCGCCGGCCGCCCCCGCGGCACCGGTTTCGTCGCCGACCACCACGGTACGGTGATCACCAGCCACGAAGCGGTCGACGGTCTGTCCCGGCTCGTGCTGAGCACCGCCGCATACCGCCGCCGCGTCGTGGCCGCCGCCGACGTGACCCCGCTGCCCGCCCTCGGCCTGGCCCTCGTACGCACCGGGGGCCTCGGCGTCGATCCGCTGCCCGTCACCGCGCGGGAGCGGGTGGAGGCCGGTACCTACGTGAGGATCGCCGCCGGCGGCTGGCGCGAGGCCCGCGTCCTGAGCACCACCGACGTCCACTACGCGGCCACCGACCGCTTCCACGTCCTGCGCGACGCCCTGGAACTCGCGCTCGGCACATCGGGGCGGGACGCGCTGCGCCTCGGCGGCGGCGCGGCCGGCGGACCGGTGCTCGACCTCGCGACCGGCGCAGTGCTCGGCGTCCTCGGCACCGCCCTGAGCTCCGGACACAGTGACGTCGGCTTCGCCGTGCCCCTGCTCCCCGCCCCCGGCCCCCTCGCCGACCTGCTCGCCGAGAACGCGGCGACGGTCCCGGCCTACGGCGCCGACCTCAATCTGGCCGGCGTCCTCGCACTGACGGCGACCTCGGTGGGGCAGGACGGTCCGCCGGGGGCCGTGGGGTGTGTGGGCGCGGGCCCCGAGGCCGGTCCCACAGCGGGTACTGCCGGTCTCGCAGCGGCTGCTGGTCTCGCAGCGGGTGCCGGTCGCCCGGACGGTGCCGGTGCCGGCCTCGGTGCCGGTCCCGACGTCGGCCCGGGTACTGGCCCGGGTACTCGTCCGGGTCCCGTGGTGCCGGTCGAGCGGGCGGCCGTGACACGGGAGTTCGCCGCCTTCGACACGAGCCGAGCCAGCGTGCTCGGGCTCGTCGGCGCGCCCGGCAGCGGCCGCACGACCGAGCTGGCGGCCCTCGCCGCCCGCCGCTCCCGGGGCGCCGAACCGGCGCCCACGCTGTGGCTGCGCGGCGCCGACCTGCGTGACGACGACATGTCGCTGGCGGACGCGGCCCGCAGGGCGCTGGCCCGCGCCGCCCGCATCGTGTCGGCCTCGGACCGCTCCCGCCCCGCAGGCCTCGGCGACATCACCCCGGAGCGCCTCGCCCACCTCGCCCGCACCGCCGGGCGACCGCTGCTGCTCCTCCTCGACGGCCCCGAGGAGATGCCGCCGGTCCTGGCCCACCGCCTCCCCGAGTGGACCGAAGGTTCGGCGACGTGGCTGCGGGAGACGGGCGCACGGCTCGTGGTGGGATGCCGGACGGAGTACTGGGAGAGGGCGGGGGCGGAGTTCCCGAGGGAGCTGCTGTACGGCGCGGTGGCGGGGGAGCTGCTGTACGGGGCGGTGACGGGGGAGTCCGCGTCCCGGCCGATTGCCGCAGTGCCGCGGTCCGGCTCGGCTGTGGGGGAGCGGTCGTCCGGGCGGGGCGTGGGCGTGCCGTCGCCGCGGGCGGCGGTCGCCACCGGGGGACCGGGATCCGGACCGGCCCTCGGGGAAGCGTGCCCCCGGCAGGACGGCACAGAGGTGAAGCCGCCCGGAACGGTCGACGGCGGGGACTGCTCCGTTCTGGTCGCGGGCGGGACACCACGCGTCGTGTCGGCCGGTGACGGACCGTGGCCGGTGTCGACCGGCCAAGTGCCCTCCCACGTGACGGCCTCCGGGAAGACCCCCGGAAAGTCGTCGTCCCGGCCAGTCGGCGTGACGCCGCAGTCCGTGACGCCGCAGTCCGTGACGGCCGGTGGAGCGCCGTGCCCGTATGGCCCGGTCGGCGGACCGGGCTCGTGGTCCGTGACGGCCGGTGGGACGCCGTGCCCGCCGGGACCGACCGCGCGAAGGCCGTCGTCCGGGACGGATGCCGCTGCGCTGCGGCTCGGAACCGATGAACCCCAACCGGAAGCCGCCGGCCACCGGCCGGATTCCACCGACCCCGGGGCCGGTGCCCTCGGCGCGGGGCTTCCGCCCTGCGTCCGACTCGGCGATCTGCGGGACGACGAGGCCAGAGAGGCGCGCGCACGGTACCGCGTACCGGAGGGCGCCCTCTCCGACCCGGACAGCCGGCACCCCCTCACCCTTCGCCTGCTCTCGGAGGTCCACGCCGGCTTCCCCGGCTCCCCACCCCCCGCCCGTGTCGACCGGGACGCGGTGTTCGCGGCCCACCTGGACCTGATGTGCCTGCGCGTCGCGACCCGGCTGGCCGGGGAGAACGGCCTGCGCGGCACCGCCGTACGGCGACTCGCGGCCAAGGTCTCCGGACAGGTCCACGAGGCGGCCCGGCGCAGCCTCGGTCCCGGGCAGGGCGAGCTCGACCGGGAGTCGTTCGAGACGGTGTTCCCGTGGGGACCGGCACCCGCCCGGCTCGGCGGCGGCACCGGATGGGCCTCCGCCGTACTCGCCGAGGGCCTCCTCGTGCCCGCCGGCAGCGGCTACCGCTTCGCGCACGAGGAATTCGCCGACTGGATCCAGGGCACCCACCTCGACCTGGACGAGGCCCTGCGCGCCCTCGTCCACCGCCGCGGCACCCCGCACGACACGCACGCCCTCCCCGTGCCGCACCACCGCATCGGTCCCGTCGCCGAAGCCGTGCTGCTCCTCGCCCGTCAGCACGGCATCCCCCAACTCGCGCTGACACTCGAAGAACTGGTGAACGCCCTCGACGTCGACCCGCACTCCTGGTGGGCCGCCCGGCTGCTCGCCGAGGTGCTGACGCGCGTACCCGACGCGACGCCGTACACGGAGGTGCTGCGGCTGCTCGCCGACGGCATCGCGGAGCGGAGGGCCGGGGGTGAGGGGCGGGCCGTGCCGGGGGAGTTCGGGCCCGCCTTCTGGACCGGCCTGCGGCTGCCGAAGGCCACGCGCCTGGACCTGCTGCGCCGCCTCGTCCTCGCCGACGGACCCCCGCACGAGCCCGGCCCACGCCACCTCGACACCGTCGCCGGACTGCTCGCCGCCGACCCCACGGCCGTACAACCCCTCCTCGTCCGCTGGTTCGACGACGAACGCCTCCTGCCCGCCACCCCGCACGCCACCGTCGCCACGGCGGCGCAGGCGCTGCTGCACACACACCGCCACAGAAGCCTGGACGGCCTCACCGAGGCACTCGCCGACAGTGCGCACCGACGGGCCGACGAGCTGCTCGCCGTCCTGGCCGAGGAGGAGCCGTCCGCCCTCTGCCGGGCCGTCGAGCGGTGGGCGCGCGACGAACGGCCGGCGCGGCAGAGGGCGGCGGTGACCCACGGTCTGCGCACCGCCCCGCACGCCCGTACCGCCGCCGACCGCACCCTGCTCCGCCACGCCGCCCTGGTCCTGCTCGCCGGACCCGCCGACGGCCGGCTGCGCGGCGGCGCGCTCGCCCTGCTCGTCCAGGATCCCGGCAGCCGCGACCGCCACCTCCCACGGGCACTCGGTCACTTCGCGGCGGGCGACCCGTACCTGCCGCCGAGCGCGGTGGCCACCGCCCTGCCGACCCACCCGGAGCCCGTCCTCGACGCGTTCCGGGCCCGGCTGTGCGGTCCGGACGCCGGGGAGGCGTTGCGTACACTCGTCGACGCCACCACCCCCGAGCTGGCCCGCCGGGTCGCCGTACTCGTCGGCGAGGCCGTGACGGAGCGCCCCGAGACCGCCGGGCACGTGGCCGCTTACGTGGACCGACGTCTCGACCAGGGGCCCGCGGCCCGCGCCGTGCTCCACTCCCTGGTCACCGGCCTGCTGGACGACGGTCCCGAGCCGGTGCGCGCCACGCTCGCCGGAGTGCTCGCCACCGACGGCACTCCCGGCAGTGGTCCGCTCCGAGGCGAGCTGCGCGAACATCTCCTGGCCCACGAACACGACCCCGCCGTCCTGGACGCGCTGCTGCACGCCGCCGCCCAGCGCGGCGGCGACGACCCGCGCGCCCTCGTCCACCGCACCGGCCTCCTCCTCGTCCGCACCCCGGACGGCGCCACCCGCTTCGACCGCGGCCTGGTCGACCTGGCCCGCCACCTCCCGGGTTTCGCCGCCCGGGTCACCGGCTGGCTCGCCGACGCGCCCCAGGACTGGGCGGCGCTGGTGGGCCCCAGCGCCCGCCGCACGATCGAGAACCTGGCGGGTGCACGGGTCCCCGTGTGAGCCCGGCCAGGTCCGCGCGGCGTGCACCCGGTCACAGCTCCGATGCCGATGCGGGCGGGAGCCGGACGGCATGGCACCCTTAGACCTGCGTAAGAGGCACCACGGAAACCACCAAGGAGCAGACACAGTGCAGCGCTGGCGTGGCTTGGAGGACATCCCCGAGGACTGGGGACGCAGCGTCGTCACCATCGGCTCCTACGACGGCGTCCACCGCGGGCACCAGCTGATCATCAAGCATGCTGTGGACCGCGCCCGCGACCTGGGTGTCCCCGCCGTCGTCGTCACCTTCGACCCCCACCCCAGCGAGGTCGTCCGCCCCGGCAGCCACCCGCCGCTGCTCGCCCCGCACCACCGCCGTGCCGAACTGATGGCGGACCTGGGCGTGGACGCGGTGCTGATCCTGCCCTTCACCAAAGAGTTCTCGAAGCTGTCCGCGGCCGACTTCGTGGTCAAGGTCCTGGTCGACCGGTTGCGGGCCAAGGCGGTCGTCGAGGGCCCCAACTTCCGCTTCGGCCACAAGGCCGCCGGGAACGTCGAGTTCCTCGTCGAACAGGGCAAGGTCTACGACTTCGAGGTCGAGGTCGTGGACCTGTACGTGTCCGGTGACGCGGGCGGCGGCGAACCGTTCTCCTCCACCCTGACCCGCCGCCTGGTCGCCGAGGGCGACGTCGCGGGCGCCGCGGAGATCCTGGGCCGCCCGCACCGCGTCGAGGGCGTCGTCGTCCGGGGCGCCCAGCGCGGCCGCGAGATGGGCTTTCCCACGGCCAACGTCGAGACCCTTCCGCACACCGCGATCCCGGCCGACGGCGTCTACGCCGGCTGGCTGCACGCCCAGGGCGAGGCGATGCCGGCCGCGATCTCCGTCGGCACCAACCCGCAGTTCGAGGGCACCGAGCGCACGGTGGAGGCGTACGCCATCGACCGCGTCGGCCTCGACCTGTACGGCCTGCACGTAGCCGTGGACTTCCTGGCCTTCGTACGCGGCCAGGCGAAGTTCGAGACCCTGGACGCGCTGCTCGGGCAGATGGCCGAAGACGTCGAGCGCTGCCGGGAGCTGGTCGCCGAGGCGTCCTGACGCCCGCCACGTCGCGAAACACCGAAAGGGCGGCCGGTGCTGGTGAGCACCGGCCGCCCTTTCGGCGTCGCTGTCAGGGGCTACTGCTGCGGCGGGGGAGGCGTCTGCCCCTGCTGCGGATATCCGTAACCGGGCTGCGGGTACGGCTGCCCCGGCTGATGCGGGTACGGCTGCCCCGGCTGGGGCCGGCCGGGCTCGGCGTACTGGCCCGGCTGGGGCTGGGCCGGCATCGGCTGCTGGCCCGGCATGGGCTGTTGTCCGGGCATGGGCTGTTGTCCGGGCATGGGCTGACCGGGCATCGGCTGGCCCGGGTAGTTCTGGCCCGGCAGCGGCGGTGCGGCCACCGGCGGCGGGTTGCCGTTGGACGTCCACAGGCCGTGCGACTGCTGGTGGCGGACGAAGTCCTCGGCGACCATCGCGGAGAGGTTGAAGTAGGCCTCCCGCACCTTCGGCCGCATCATGTCGAGGTCGACCTCCGCACCGGCGGCCAGGTGCTCGTCGAACGGCACCACAACGACGCCCCGGCACCGCGTCTGGAAGTGGCCGACGATGTCGTCGACCTTGATCATCTTCCCGGTCTCCCGGACCCCCGAGATGACGGTGATGGACCGCGAGACGAGGTCGGCGTACCCGTGGGCGGACAGCCAGTCCAGCGTCGTACTGGCACTGCTGGCCCCGTCCACGGACGGCGTCGAGATGATGATCAGCTGGTCGGCGAGGTCGAGCACGCCACGCATGGCGCTGTAGAGCAGGCCGGTACCCGAGTCGGTGAGGATGACCGGGTACTGCTTGCCCAGCACGTCGATCGCGCGCCGGTAGTCCTCGTCGTTGAAGGTCGTGGACACGGCCGGGTCGACGTCGTTGGCGATGATCTCCAGTCCGGACGAGGCCTGGGAGGTGAACCGCCGGATGTCCATGTACGAGTTGAGGTGCGGGATCGCCTGGACGAGGTCGCGGATGGTGGCCCCGGTCTCCCGGCGCACCCGGCGGCCGAGCGTGCCGGCGTCCGGGTTGGCGTCGATCGCGAGGATCTTGTCCTGCCGCTCGGTGGCGAGCGTGGAGCCGAGCGCGGTGGTGGTCGTCGTCTTGCCGACGCCGCCCTTGAGGCTGATGACGGCGATGCGGTAGCAGGACAGCACCGGGGTGCGGATCAGCTCGAGCTTCCGCTGCCGCTCGGCCTCCTCCTTCTTGCCGCCCAGCTTGAACCGCGAACCGCCGACTGCGGGGCGGCTGCTCTTCGCCTTCTGCTTCTTGTTGTTGAGCAGCCGGTCGGACGACAGCTCCACGGCCGCGGTGTAGCCGAGCGGCGCGGCACCCGGGTTGGTGGGCTGACGCTGGTCGTGCTGTATGGGCTGCGGCCAGGCGGCACCGAGTCGCGGATCGGCGGGCTGCTGCGGCGCGGGGGCTTGACCCTGCTGGTACTGCTGGAACTGTTCCGGCTGACCGGGCTGACCGGGCTGACCGGGCTGCATCGGCTGGGGCTGCGCCTGGTGCGGCTGCTGCGGTACGCCGGGATATGGCTGCGGCGGCTGCCCCGGCGACTGCGGCGCGGTTGCCTGCGGAAAGCCGTAACCACCGGGCTGCGTCGGAGGCTGGGGGCGCTGGGGGTGGGAAGCCGGCGAACCGGGCTGAGGGAACCCGGGACCGGCGGCGGCGTCGGCCCCAGCAGGGGGAGCGCCTCCAGGCTGCTGCGCGAGTGGAGGCGGCTGCGCCGCCGGAGGCGTGGCATCTGGCTGAGGGAAGCCGTAACCGAGCGGCGGAACAGGCTGCGCGGGTGCCTGGCTCGGCGGCATCGGTGCGGCGGCCGGCGGGTTCCACGCGGCGGGCGCCGGCTGCGGAGCCTGCGGCTGGAAGGGAGGCTGCCGGCCCGGTACACCCGGCTGCACAGGAGCGTCGGGAGCCGGCTGCGGCTGCGCGGGCCACTGATGCGCCGGCGCGGGAGCGACGGGAGGGTATGACGGAGGCAGCGGTGGCACTCCGCCCTGGACCACCGGTGGCACGTCGGCCGGAACGGTGCCCCCGGGCACGGTGTCCTGAGGGTGAGACACAGCGTCCTCGGGCTGGGGCGCGGCCACCGGAGCGGCTGGAGTGACCGGCTCGGGCTCACCCTCCTGAACGGCGGAGGCAGGGCCGAACTCGTCCATGCCGTTGTCCACAGCATCGGAAAGGCCACCGGAAAGGCCACCGGAAAGGCCACCGGAAAGGCCACCGGAAAGGCCGTCGGACCCGTCGGACCCGTCGGAGCCGACACTGCCGTCCGCCGAACCGGACCCGACGCTCGCAACGGGCGCAACGTTTTCGTCCGCCGCGCTCTCCTGCTCGCGGGCGTCGGCGAGTTCGGAACCATCGGCGAGTTCCGGATCACCAAAGGCTTCCGGACCATCGGCCTGCTCGGGCTCGACATCGTCGCTCGCCACAGCGAAGGTCACGCCCCGCGCGTCCCCCCCGGCGTCGTCGGAAGCGATCGCGACGTCGTCCTCGGCGACGGCCTCGGGTTCGTCGCCCACAGGCTCCGGCCGCGCATCCTGTCCGGAGTCGTCCGCGGCGGCACGCTCGGCGATCTCCCGCTTCAGGGCGGCCGAGGAGAACCGCATGGTGGCGCCGCTCTCCAGGTCACCGCTGTCGGGCTCCGGCTCCTCGGCGGGCGGGGGAGCGGAGGCCGGGGCCTGGAGCTGGAACCCGGTGTCCGGGGACGCCGGTACGTCAGCGGCAGGCACCGCATCCCCCGCGGCCGCCGGGACGGGCGAGGCCACCGGCTCGAACGGCACCTGCGGTGCCGGCTCGGGCTCGGCCTCCGGCTGCCCCTGCGTCTGCTGCGGCTCGAACCCGCTCCCGACCGGCAGCCGGGGCACCCCGGCGGGCGGCCCGGACGACGCGAACGGCGCGCCCGGACCGGGCGGAGGCGGCGGTGAGAACGGCGCCTCCGGACCACCCTGCTGCGGGGGCGGCGTGAACGCTCCACCCGAGGCGGGCGGCGGGGGAGTCGGCCCGGGCGCCGGTGACACCGGCCCTGGCTCCTGCCCCGCACCGCTCGACGCGTTCTGGGTGTACCAGGCGGGCGGCGCGTAATCGATGGTGAACTCGCCCGTCGCCTCAACTGCGGACTCCGCGTCGGGTTGGTCATCGCCGGGTGTAGCCCAGCCCCCGCGGATCCCGTCCCGATCGCTGTTCACAGTTCCTCCTGATTGGTCGAGCACCCTCATGCCGTGCTGGGGCGACCGTTCTGACCGTCAGATGTTGTCCAAAGTCGAACGAGGTCGTCCGATCCACGGTCCTCCCCGCAGGACGCCGACGCCCACTCCACGGGTTCTGACGTCGTGCCCGAGACCAGCCTAATCACGAGCGACCCGCCCCCGTCAGGCCCCGTACCCCTGTCCACTCCGGCGTCTGACGCCACAATGCGCGCACAGATGCTTGGCGTGACCGTCATACCGGACGTAATCGGGCGATCCAGTCGACGTGATCGAGTCAGTCCATCCGCCGCGGTGTACCCAGGAGGCCGGCCTCCGCGTCGGTCGGCTCCGTCATCACGTACTGCCGGTCCCGTTCCGTACACCACAGGGTGACCCCGTCGGCGAGAGTCGGAAGCGCCTCGTATTCCGAGCGGGGCAGGCCGGTCACACGGCCGATCTCCACCGACTCATCCGGTGAAACACGTTGCACGCCCACCAGGCGTGCCTGGCGCATCAACCGCGGTGCGAGCGGACTCAGATAGGGCAGCAGAGTCAGCACCGACTGCCAGGGCGCCGAAACCACCCGGCCACGCGGCGGGCGCATACCGCAGTCACGGATGACCAGAACCGGTGACATCGCCGAGGCACCCTGCGGGGGAACGCGACCCACCTCGTGCACGGTCATGCCCGACTGGCCACCGCCGACCGCCTGTACCACCTGCGCCCAGTGACTCGGACGACCGGTCTCCACAGCGACTCTCGCACCGGTCGCCGCCACGCGCAGTGCCAGGATCTGGGTGGTCCACAGACCGCCGATAAACAGGATGTCGAACGGCGTCGGACGGTTCACCCCCAGCACCGCGGGCTGACCTTCGCTGTTGACTCCCACCACGACACCGTCGTCCCCGATGGGCAGGGCGAGCATTTCGACCTGATCCTTGGAGAGCATGTGCCGCGGATGGCGAGGCCCCAGTAGGCCGAAACCGGTGCGCAGGCGCTCCCGCAGATCCGTGACCGGCTGCCCGGCGGCGGCCGGACCAGTGGGGGCAACAGGCGGCGTCGGGACCATCAGCGGACACCTCCGAGTGGCAACGTGGCGAGCATGCCGGGCAGTTGCTCGCGATCCAGACGTACGATCCCGGTCCGGGCCTGACGCGCGACGTGTTCCAGGCCCCGGCGGGCGTCTGCCAGTTCGGTGCTGCTGCGGCCGGTAACCCGCACGTGCCCCGTGATCGTCACGTCCTGGTGGCCACTCGGTGCCAGGGTCAGACTGAAGGTGGTCGCCAGTGCGGGCACGGCCGTCAGCTGGGCCACCAACTGCGGCATCCCGACACTCTGCCCGCCGAACTGGGGCCACCGGCGCACCCAGTACGTGGTGTGCCGTCGGTTGTCGCACCGCCAACTACGGCTGGACTCCTCGGTCCGCCGCCGGGCCGGGTCACCCTGTCCGTTCTGGACGGTCACCATCGGATTCGCGCACATCGAGGTGGCGAGGGCGGACGACAGCTCCTCCTCGCTCAGCAGGTTCACCCGAAACCCGGCCCCGGTGAGCCGACTGGACAGGTGCTCCGACGACCGCACCAGGCATTTCTGGGCCCCCGACAGTCCACCGCCGCGGGCGGCCACCGCGTCCGGGCACAGCTCAGGATCGAGTTTCAGCGCGATCCACATGATGCGGACGGCGGGAGACGCGATCTCGGCCTGCAGCTGCGCGTAGTTGGTCACCACGACCGACTGCCGCGGCAGGTGGGGAGCGGGCGCGGTCTGCGTGTGCAGCACGATCTGCGCCGACTCCAGGCGAATGCCGTCGACGTCGAGCGCGTCCCGGACCAGGGCGAGAGGGAGCGGCCTGCGACCGCGGTCGGCGCGCAGCGCTCCGGAGTCGGCCTCCACCTGGAGTACGGCGGTGAGGAAGCCCCCGTCACCCACCATGCCCACCGGCCGCCGGTCACGTTCGTTCTGGGGGACGAAGCTGTACGTGCGCAGGTTCGGCTCGCACTCCACGGCCGGGACCAGGCCGGGGTCGATGCCCTGCGGCACCGAAACGTGCGGGGCACTACGGAGACGCGCGCGCAGCGCCAGGTGGCTCACCAGCCATTCCGGCAGGGAGCGCCGCCGCCGGCGTACCACAGCCAGAAGCACCAGCACGACGGCGGCGACGACCGACGGCACCATCGCGACCGGCCCGATCAGCCAGCCGCACACCATCAGCGCGGCGGCCAGCTCCAGCAGCACCAGCCGCTGGAGGGCGACGGAACCGCCGCGTGCCGGACGAGCCTGCAAACGCGGTGTGACAGGACCCCTGGCCGGCGACGCCGGCTCTTGGGCGCCCGGCGCCGCGTCGGGACGGCGGGGCGCCGAGCGCGAGCGCGACCGGGCCCGCGATGCTGAAGCCATCACTCCAAATCCCCCGAACTCTCACCAAAGATACTGTGCTCAGCACACGGCAGGCTTCGGAAGCCTACCCGTGCCCCTTGCACCATCAGGCAACAGGCATAGTAGGGGCCGGGTCTGACGGCCGAGGTTCCGGAGGCAACCGGAGCGGGAGAGGGAACAGTGACCGACTGCTGTGTCCCCCGCTCCGCCAAGCTCTCGCACGGGGAGAGAACGAAGAGACATGGCATCACGGCGCGATGAACTGAACGCCTACACCTTCGCGAAGCGCCGCACACTCGCGTCCTATCTGCAGCCTTCCCCCTCAGGTTCGGAGGAAGGCGCGCCCAGACCACTGCGGGCGATCGTGCCCGGTGTCGTCGTCGGCATCGTCGTCCTCGCCGTATTCGGAGCGATCGGCCTGTTCAGCCCGACGGCACCGAAGGGCTGGGACAAAGTCGGGGAGCACGTGATCGTGGCGAGCGACTCCACGACCCGGTACGTCGTGCTGAAGACCGAGGGACAGAAGCAACTGCACCCGGTACTCAACATGGCCTCCGCCAAGCTCCTCCTCGACCCCGACAAGGACAGCGTCATCACGGTCGACGAAGGCGTCCTCGACAGCGGCAAGCCACGACACGGCGCCACGATCGGCATCCCCTACGCCCCCGACCGGCTGCCCGGACCCGACGAGGCCGGGGCCGCCAAGCGCTGGGCGGTCTGCGAGCGCCCTGGCCCCGGCGGCCGGGCCATCCAGAAGGCGGCGTTCGTATTCGCCGAGAAGGAATGGTCCAAGACGGAGGGCAAGAACAAGCTCTCCGGGGGCGACCTGATGTACGTCGTCGGACCGGACGGCACCTCCCAGTACGTGGTCGACTCGCGCGGTTACGCCTACCCGCTGGCCAACCCGGACGACAAGGAACTCCTCAAGGCACTCGACACCCAGGGCCGCACCCCCCAGCGGGTTTCCCAGGAATGGCTGGACACCCTCCACAAGGGCGACCCGGTCGACATCCCGGAGATCGAGGGCACGCCCGGCTCGGACGCGGGAGCCTCCGACATGCTCGGGCAGTACGACAAAGTGGGCATGGTCATCAAGGCCTACGACGGCCGGCGCATGCAGTACTACGTCGTCCTGAGCGGCGACGTGGCCCGCGTCTCGGAGTTCACCGCCACCCTGCTCCTCAACAGCGGCGACCTCGTCAACGTCGGGCAGGCCGGCGAAGCACAGCAGGTCAGCCCCGGCGCGGTCGTCGACAGCACGGAGTTCGAGGGACAGCGCGACTGGCCGTCGTACCGTCCAAGGACGGTCAACGAAGGATCCTCCGCCACCTCCGGCCGCAACACCGTCTGCAACGTCCTGCGCTCGGTGAACACAAAGAACGGCGAGACGACCCTTTCCACCTGGGCGAGCACGGAATTCCCCGACCGACTGCCCACCGGCTCCTCCAGCGCGTACGTCACGCCCGGCTCCGGCCAGCTCTACCGGCAGATCCAGGGCACCGAGACCAAGGCCGGCGGCATCTTCCTGGTCACCGACACGGGGCTGCGCTACGCCCTGCAGTCCAACAGCGACAGCGCCACCGACGACAAGGGCATCGGAACCTCCGACAAGAAGCGTGAGCAGGAATTGAGTGAGTCCCGGATCGCCCAGACCCGGCTCGGCTACGAGGACGTGAACCCCTCACCCGTTCCGGCGCAGTGGTCGACGTTCCTGCCCACCGGCCCACGACTGTCCGAGGCGGCGGCACGCCAGCCGCAGGGCTCGTAACCGCCATGGCACCCTGGAAGAGCAGGAGCATGCAGAAACAGACGGAGACCCTCACCGAACGGCGCACCGGGCCTCTTTCGGGGTCTTCCACCGGGCGATCTCCCAGCTGCAGAGGTCGCGTCCGGGCGCTGACAGGTGCCGTGCTCGCCGCTTCCGTGCTCGCCGCACCCACGGTACTCGCACTCCCCGCCGCCCCCGATGCGCGGGCGGCCGACGGTGGCCAGTGCACCTTCCCCTCCGAGAAGTACGCGGGCAGGCCGTGGGCCCTGCAACGCGTCAACCTCGACGCACTGTGGGCGCAGTCGAAAGGCGAGGGCGTCCAGGTCGCGGTGATCGACACGGGCGTCGACGTGAAGCACCCGCAACTCGCCGACGCCGTCGACGAGTCCAAGGGCAAGAACTACCTGCCCCCCGAGAACAAGGAGGGCGAGAAGATCGAGCGCGGCAACGCGCACGGCACCACGGACACCGTCGGTCACGGCACGCGCGTGGCCGGCATCATCGCGGCCCGCCCCGCCGAGGACACCGGTTTCGTGGGCCTGGCCCCAGAGGCCACGATCATCCCCATCAAGCAGAACGACGCGGAGGGCAACGGCACGGCAAAGACCCTTGCCACGTCGATCCGCCACGCCGTGGACGCGGGCGCCGACGTCATCAACGTCTCCCAGGACACGGCCAACGCCGTCAAGCCCGACTCGTCCCTGAAGTCGGCCGTCGACTACGCCCTGGGCAAGCAGGTCGTGGTCGTCGCCTCAGCGGGCAACGACGGCCTCGGCGGCGAGGACAAGACAACCTACCCGGCCTCGTACGAGGGAGTCCTCGCCGTGGCATCGTCCGACCGAAACAACGAACGCGCTCCCTTCTCCCAGGCAGGCGCGTTCGTGGGCGTGGCGGCTCCCGGCGTCGACATGATCTCCACAGTGCCCGGCGGCGGCCACTGCTCCGACAACGGAACCAGTTTCTCCGCCCCCTACGTGGCGGCGGTGGCCGCACTGCTGAGGGCCGAGCACCCCAAGTGGACGGCCGCGCAGATCGTCGCCCAGATCGAGCAGACGGCGGAGCGTTCCATCCCCGGCCACGACCGCCTCGTCGGCTGGGGCGTGATCGACCCGGTCAAGGCCCTGACAGACGTGGATCCGGCACACCCCGTGGAGTCCCCCGCGGCCGAACAGGCAGGCGCCCGCGCGAAGGCCCCCGACGTGGCCCCCCTCCACATCGGCGAGACGGCCGAGGAACGCAACACCCGCCTGGGCACCTACGTGGTCGTCGGCGGCCTGGTACTGGCAGCGGGCCTCGGCGGCACGGCGGTGGCGGTACGGGACTCACGGCGGCGGGGCGGACGGGGAGAACGGGCATGACCACGCTATCGGTGATCAGCTTTGTCCTGGCAGCCCTCCTGATCGCCATGGGGTGCGTCAAGGCCGACCGAATTCGCTCCTGGCGCACGGCGTTGAATCCCTCGGCGCCCGAGATCTCCGACGCGGCCTTCGTCGCCGCACGTGTGCTGCTCCTCGCCACGGCCGCCGCCTGCCTCTGGGCGGGCGTCCAAGGCCTGGCCGCCGAGGACGACTCCAAGTGGAGTGACGACGAACTGACCAGTGCGGTACAGGGAGCCGTCACAGCTGTGGACGGCACCTCGAAGCTCGGTGACATCCACGGCGGCGAGGCCCACGTCGACGAGGACAACGCCAGGATGATCGAGAACGAGGTCATCGAGCATGGCGCCGGCGACGCTCCGCAACTCGGGGTGGACGCGGCCTCATCCCCTGGTAACACTCCGAGCCATGCCTCATACACCGTCACGGCCAACGGCGCGGACATCGCCTTCTGCGTAGCGGTGAACCGCACTCGCACGAAGGAAGACGACTACCACCCCCCGGGGATCGCGGGAGGCACTGGAACGGTCACGATCCCGAGCTACTCGTACAGGGTGACGAGTCGGACGGGGGCCTGCTGAAGGGAGCGACTGGCGCCTGACCGACGCGGCGTTTCCGCATCAGCTTCATCTTGGCCTGAGCACCGTCGCGAACCGCTCGGCGAAAATCTCGTCGTTCTGCATTGCTGCAGCGATTCTACTGCGCACCTGCCGTGCATGCAGCAGAATTCTCGACCTTTTCGGTGTAGTCAGTAATGAGCCGCTTGATGGCATCGGAGTCACTGTGTTTCGATCCCTGAAATTGCAGTGCCTCGTACAAGTCGGATCGTAGCCATGTCGTTCTGTGAGCCAAGGAGTTGCTTACGTGAATT
>NZ_BAABCQ010000099.1:0-28776 GCF_039539045.1 Streptomyces marokkonensis | reverse complement strand
GCGGAATCCTCGCCCCGCCGGTACAGATAACGTGCTCTCTTCCGGAGGACGGTCAAGCGCCTGAAGTGGTGCAGAACGTAGGCGTCGAGGAAATACCGGATGCCACCGAAGGTCACCGTCGGCGGGAAGCCCACCTGGTACGACACCACAGCCCAAGGCGCACGCCGCGGGCTTCGGTCACCTTCGCGTGAGAATCGCGGAGAGGCCGAACTCAAAACGCTCGCCGAATGATTCCGTGTCGAGATGGCCGAGAACGCGATGGAGGGCGGGGTGGCCCGTCTCGGAGACCGCGTTCGCCAGGCGGCCGTGGGGGGGCTGCTGGGCTGCCGCCTGTTCCTCCTGGGTGAGGCCAAGCGTGAAGTAGATGATCGTCCACGTGGTCCAGGCGGTCTCCCGTTCGTCCAGACCGCCGTCCAGCAACGCGCGCACCAGGGTGTCGGCGAAGCGCAGGATGTGTGGCTCGGCGGCGTACGTGCCGACGACGAGCGTGGCGCCGTCGCGGTGGGCGAGCAAGGCGCGGCGGTAGCGGCGGGCCAGTTCGTGGACGCGATCCTCCCACGGGGCCGGAAGGCCGTCGAGCGGGGCTTCACCGACGACGGCGTCCGCCATCAGCTCCAGCATCCGGGCCTTGGTCTTCACATGCCAGAGCACGGTGTTCATCCGTACGCCGAGCCGGTCGGCGACCGCCCGGGTGGACAGGGCGTCCAGACCCTTCTCGTCCAGCAGTTCCAACGCGGTACGGATCACCGTTGCGGGGTCCAGTCGAGGGCCGCGGCCCTCACTCGCTTGCCTATTGGTCATTGACCTAGTTTACTGCGGACACAGTTATTGGTCACTGACCTAGGATGGTTCATGGAACAGCAGGTTGTCATCGCCGGAGGCGGCCCGGTCGGGCTCTGGCTCGCCGCCGAACTGCGGCTGGGCGCAGTTCCCGTCACCGTCGTCGAGGAGCGTGCGGACATCGACCAACGCTCCAAGGCCCTCACCATCCACCCGCGCACCATCGAGATCCTCGCCTCGCGCGGCGTGCACGAGCCCTTCCTCACCGAGGGCCTGCCGATCCCGGGCGGTCACTTCGCCGTGCTCGACGACCGGCTCGACTTCCGGACGCTGGAGACCGCGTTCCCGTACACCCTCGCCCTGCCCCAGGCCCGCACCGAGGAACTGCTGGAAGAGCACGCGCTCGCGCTCGGCGCCACGATCGTGCGCGGTCACCGCGTCACCGGATTCACCGAGCACGCGGAATCGGTGACCGTGCGGGTGGACGGGCCGGACGGGCCGGACGGGACGTACGAACTCCGGGCGGCGTTCGTCATCGGCTGCGACGGCTCCCGCAGCACCGTGCGCACCGCCGCCGGCATCGACTTCGTCGGAACGCCCTCCACCATCCTGGGCTGGCTTGGCGACGTCACCCTTGACAGCCCGCCGCGCCCCGGATTCAGCACCTTCGGGCCCCGGGGCGGGGTGATGGTCGCGCCGCTGCCCGACGGGCGGTACCGCGTGGTCGGCGTCAGCCCCGACAGCCTCACCACGCAATGGCCCGGCGACCTCCCCCTGGAGGAACTGCGGGTCAAGACGATCGCCGTCGCGGGTGAGGACTTCGGGATGCGCGATCCCGTCTGGCTCTCCCGGTTCGGCAACGCGACGCGGCTGGCCGCCCAGTACCGGCGAGGTCGGATCCTGCTCGCCGGTGACGCCGCCCACCAGCACTTCCCGGCGGGCGGCGTGGGGATGAACGTCGGCATTCAGGACGCGCACAACCTCGGCTGGAAGCTCGCCGCCACCCTCCACGGCCGGGCCCCTGACCAACTGCTCGACACGTACCACACCGAACGCCACCCCGTAGGCGCCCAGCTCATGGAACACAGCCGCGCCCAGACCGCCCTGATGACCGGCTTCGCCCCCGAAGGCCTCGACCTGCGTTCCCTGTTCAGCGAGATGATCGCCACCCAGCCGGCACTCAACAAGGCGCTGTCCGAACGTCTCACCGGGCTCGCCGTCAGCTACTCCACGCCGGACCCGGCAGCCCACCCGCTCACCGGCACCCGCGCCCCCGACCTGGCCTTCACCGGCTCCGAGAAGCGCCTGCTCTCCCGGTTGCGCGCGGGCAGCCACCTCCTGGTCGACCTGACGGCGAACGTCCTGGCGGACCGGACGCGGCCGGGGCTCGCGGTGCTCACCGCAACCCTCGACCGGCCCCCGGCCGCCTGGGCCACCGTGCGCGCCGCTCTCGTCCGCCCCGACGGGCACGTAGCCTGGGCCGGCACCGACGAGGACGACACCGTACTGTCCGCCGCCGTGGACCGGGTGCTCGCCATCAACCACCGCCCTGCTGTCCGCTGACCGCGCCGCGCCGATCGGGGCCTCGGGACGCGTGTACCGCCGTGGCCGTGGATCCGATCCAGGGGGCGGACCCGTGAGCCGCTGGTTGTCCGTGAGGCCGGGCCGGGGGCGCTCCGCCAATCAGCACCGGGTAGAACCACGGCGCGGTACTCGCCGGTCAGACCCATGCGGCCGCCTCGCCACCGCTTCTGGCAACTGTCCGACGCGGCGGCGGGCCTGGCGTCGCCGGCGGCGCCAGGGTGCGGTCATACCGCAGCCGAGGCGCCTACCAGCAGCTTGCCCATCGCGGCGAGTACGGACGGCTCGACGCGGTAGTAGACCCAGGTGCCGCGCCGCTCGGAGGTGAGCAGCCCGGCCTCTTTGAGCTTCTTCAGGTGGTGGGAGACGGTGGGCTGGGAAACGCCGACGTCGGAGATGTCGCACACGCACGCCTCCCCGCCCTCGTGCGAGGCCACGGCGGAGAACAGTCGCAGCCGGACCGGGTCGCCCAGCGCCTTGAACATCCGCGCGGCCGTCGCGGCCTCCTTGGCGGTCATCGGGCGCTCGGTCAGCGGCGGGCAGCACGGCGCCACACCCTGACCGTCGGCTTCGAGCAGCGGCAGCACCTTCGCATTTGACATGTGTCTATGTTGACACACGTCGAACCAGTGCGGGGAGGCCCTCCTCGGAACGCTAGGTGGGCGGTCGGGCGCCGGGCGACCCGCTCCGCGTCCCGGCAGTGCAGGTCGCGGCCGAGTGCGCGCCGGGCCGCGAATTCCACCGGCCCGAGAGTGGCGAGCGCGACGCGTGTGCCCTCGGCGTGCTCGGTGGTGATCCGCACCGCGGAGTTTCCGGCCCCGACCACGACCACCTGACGGCCGCTGAACGGGGCTGGGCTGCGGTAGTCAGCGGCGGTCGGCACCTGGCCGGTGAACCCTTACGGGCCCGGCAGCGCCGCCCCCGGTGCGGCGGACGGCGCCGGCGCCGCAGCAGGGCGTGGGCGGTGGCGAATCCCGACTGGCCGCCACCGATCACGGCGACGTCGATGCAACTCCATCGGCGAACCCCCTGGCTTCGACGTATGTCTATGTTGACGCCCATCAATACAGGTGCCATGCTGGGCCGCGCAAGTCATCGACAGATGTCGAAACAAGCGAGGAGTCGCCGTGAACGCGCCCGCCACCACCGAGCTGCCCGTCGTCGTGATCGGAGCCGGACCCGCCGGCCTGGCCGCCGCCGCCCATCTCATCGACCAGGACATCGAACCCCTGGTCCTGGAAGCCGGGTCCACTGCCGGCGCAGCGGTGCGCGAGTGGTCGCACGTGCGCCTGTTCTCCACCTGGAACGAAGTCGTCGACCCGGCCGCCGAGAAGCTCCTCGCCCCCACCGGCTGGACACGGCCCGACCCGGCAACCTACCCCTCCGGCGGTGACTGGGTCGACCGCTACCTGCAGCCACTCGCCGGCGTCCTCGGCGACCGCGTCCGCACCCGCGCGCGTGTCACCGGCGTCTCCCGGGCCGGCCGGGACCGGATCGTGGACGCCGACCGTGAGCAGCAGCCGTTCGTCGTGCACGTCGCCCATGCCGACGGCCGTGAGGAGCGCGTCTTCGCCCGCGCGGTCATCGACGCCTCCGGCACCTGGGCCACGCCGTCTCCGGCCGGCGGCAGCGGCCTCCCGGCCCTCGGGGAGAAGGGCGCCGCGGACCGGATCACCTACCGCGTCCCGGACCTGAAGGACCCTGCCGTCCGCGCCCGGTACGCGGGCAAGCGCACCGCTGTGATCGGCTCCGGCGCGTCCGCCTTCACCGCCCTCGCGTACATCGCCGCCCTCGGCAAGTCCGACGACGGTGCCGGGACGAAGAGCGTGTGGATCCTGCGCCGGGGCATCTCGGGCTCCACCTTCGGCGGTGGCGAGGCCGACCAGCTCCCCGCGCGCGGCGCCCTGGGGCTGGTGGCGAAGGCCGCCGTCGACGAGGGCCGGGCGGACGCGGTCACCGGTTTCCGTACCGAGGTGATCGAGCGCGACCCCGAGGGCCGCCTGGTCCTGGTGGGCGAGGACGGGCGCCGGCTGGATGCGGTCGACGAAGTCATCGTGCTGACCGGCTTCCGCCCCGACCTGTCCTTCCTCGGCGAACTACGCCTCGGCCTCGACGAGCGCCTCCAGGCGCCCGTCGAACTGGCTCCGCTGATCGACCCCAACCAGCACTCCTGCGGCACCGTCTACCCGCACGGCCACCGCGAGCTCTCCCACCCTGAGCAGGGCGTCTACCTGGTCGGCATGAAGTCCTACGGCCGTGCTCCCACGTTCCTGGCGATGACCGGCTACGAGCAGGTCCGTTCCGTCGCTGCGGCGATCGCCGGCGACCTCGCCTTCGCCGACCGAGTGGAACTCACCCTCCCCGAGACCGGAGTCTGCGGCGGCGCCGGCCTGTTCGACACACCCGACGCCGCGCAGGCCGACGGCGGCTGCTGCGCGCCCGCGCCGCAGCCCGTCCAGCTCGGCAGCCCCGCGGCGGTCGGGGTGGCTGCCGAGCAGGCCCGGGCAGGCGGCTGCTGCGGCTCCTGACCGATCGGGGTACCCCGGGCGCGAGGCCGCGACCGGAACAGGGGACCGGTCGCGGCTCCGCGTCGCCCCGCCCGCCCGCCCTCTGCACCCCACACATCGTGAGCTGGGGACGACGGGTCCCAGGGCGGTCCGGCGCTGTCAGCGCCGGGGCAGGGCGAGCGCGCACAGGGCGAACGCGATGGCGAATGCCGCCTGGACGAGCATGCAGAGCGCCAGCGCGCTCGTATAGGCCTGACCTGTCGGGGCCGTGGAACCGGTCAGGGCCGCACCGAGCAGACCTCCGGCAACGGCGACACCGAGGCCCATGGCGGCTTGCTGTGTGGTTTGAAGGACGCCGGACGCCGCTCCCGCAGATGCCGGAGGGACCTCGGCGATCATCGCTCCGACGAGCGGTCCGAACATGAAGGCCTGACCGACACCGACTCCGGCGAGGAGGGCGGCGAACGTCCAGGAGTTCAGGCCGGCACCCTGGAGGAACACGGAGACGGCTGTGACGCTCAGTAGCGCGGCCTGGATGAGTCCGCCGATGGCGAGGAGCCTTCGGGACCCGAAACGGGACCAGACAAAACGCCTTGAAAGCCCTCTTGTTGGGCAACTGCAGCTGAACTTCGTCTCCACCAGCGTCTCGGAGACGGGACATCGGACGACCGCGATGACGCCGGCCGACGAGTCCACCTCCCTGCGTCTGGCCCGGATGGCAAGCCTCACTGTCGCGACTTCGCGCGTGTAACACAGCCGCAGGCCTTCTGCCCGGAGTGCGTCGGCTGCGCCGACCGCGAGCAGTGCCGTTGCCCCAGTCCGAGGCACTGCGAAGTCACTGCTGACCGCCGGAGGGAAACGGCTCAGGGCCGGAGCACCAGGCCGCGCAACCTGAACAGTTGCAGGTACCGCGGCATCGGCGTTCGGGAGACAGTCAGGTGTGCCCGACCGGCACGTACCCACTGGGGCAGAACCGGGGAGATGATGCGTTGTGCGTGTTCGAGTGAAGATGACCAAGCGGATGGCCGTCGTGGCGACGGCAGCTGCCGCGCTCGCCACCGCAGGGCTGGCCACGGCACCCGCCGCCTCGGCCGGCGACTACAACGGGTGCGGCTGGCCCCGCGTCTGCTTCTATATGACCGACAGCAACTGGGACAACGGCAACCCCACCGCCGCGTACCAGGACGTCACCGACTACTACCAGAATCTCGGGTCGAAGAGCCGAGGCGCCAACTACGTCAGGAACACCCGCAACGACGACCGGGTCAGGCTGCGCTACTACGACAAGTACGGCGTGACGTACTACGCGTGCCTGAAGCCGAACCAGACCTTTCACTTCAGCTCCACCTCCACGGTGACCGGCGTCAAGATCCAGACCCAGTCGGCCTGCGGCTAGTACAGCTCCCGAGGCTTCCGTGCCGACCTGCGAAAACGCGGCACAGCGCACACCATCCCCGAGAAGACCGACCAGCGTCTCAAGGGCTTCCGCGGCATTGCGACCCGATGCGAAAGGACCGCCACTTCCTACGAAGCGGCGGTCACCCTCGCATCGTTCCTGCTCTGGGCAAGATCCGTTGGAAGACAGACCCCAGTGGGAGCGAAACGGCCGGCACCCTCAGTCCGTGTGTGATGAACCAAAGCGCGACAGGTGTCACCAAGGCAGGCTTGTTGTCACTTCGCGTCAGAGCTTGGCCCAGAGCGCTGTTGGCAGGGGTGTCTGCCGCCATTGTGCGGCTTCCTGGCAGGGCGACATGGATCCGGGGCTTGCGCGGGAACTCAGTTCCCGAGCGCCGCCTTGCGCAGGGATCGCTCCGCGATCCGGGCAGCCGCTGACGCGGGCAGCACGCGACCGAAGACGAAGGTCTGGAAAGTGTTGAGACGGCCGTCCACGATCGCCGGGCCCCGGCCGCGCAAGGCGGACATGACGGTGTCCGCGACGGAACCGGGCCCGCGCTTGCCCGGCATGCGCCGTGTGTTCATCGCAGTGTCGGTCGGACCGGGGCTGACTGCCACGACCCGCACCCCCGTCCTCCTCGTCTCGGCCCACACCGCCTGGGTGAAGGACAGCACGAACGCCTTCGAGGCCGCGTAGGCGGCCACATACGGAGCGGGCGCGTACGCACCGGTGCTCGCGATGTTGACGATCGCACCTCTCCGCCGCGCGACCATGGGGGGCAGCAAGAGCGTCGTCAGCTCCGCCACCGCGCCGGCGTTGAGGTCGATCAGGCCCCGCACCCGCGCGGCATCGGTGTCGGCGACCGGCCCCATCAAGCTGACGCCGGCATTGTTGACCAGCACGTCGACCTCGATTCCCGAACCCGCCAGCCACTCGGCCAGCCGGGAAGGAGCACCCTGGTGCGACAGATCCAGAGCGAGCGTCGACACCTGGGCCCCGTGCTCGGCGTGCAGCCGCTTGGCCTCCGCCTCCAGGCGTGTGCCGTCCCGTGCGACCAGGACCAGGTGCATGCCCTGCCCGGCCAGCCGCTCGGTGATCGCGGCCCCGATGCCTGTCGCGGCGCCGGTCACGACCGCAATTCGCTGCCTCGTCTGTTCCTTCGTCTTCATGCTCAGGACGGTAAACTCTGACATTAACGTGAATGTCAAGCTTGGATCGGCGGAGGAGACGGCGTGCGCATCGGAGAACTCAGCAGGGCCACCGGGACCAGCACCCGTTCGCTTCGGTACTACGAGGATCAAGGGCTACTCTCCAGCGACCGCCGCTCCAACGGATACCGGGAGTACGGTGAGGAAGCCGTGCGCCAGGTCACCTTCATCCAGGACCTCTACCGCGCGGGACTGCCCTCCCAGATCATCCGGGACATCCTTCCCTGCACCGCACCGACACCACCCGAAGGCGAGTGCACACAACTCCTGGCCCGCGTCCGGCAGGTCCGTGACGAACTCGCCCGCCAAGAGCAGCAGATCGCTCAGCGCCGCGAGATGCTCGACCGCTACCTCACGGGCGCGGCGACCCCCGCAGGCATTGGCGGCCAACGCCACTGCTCCACTTGAGGCGACTGAAACCCGGCGTAAGCAGTCGCTGTCATTGCGATCAAGCCAGGGCTTCCTGGCACTGGTGCGCCATCCCGGCGAACTGCGAGACGGCTGAGCGCCGGAGCCGGTGACACCCGTCATGCTTCGCGCGCTACTGGTGACAGGTGGCGCGCCGACCTGGTGACGACCACCGTGCTTCACCCGGCCAAGCTCGCAGGTCACCACGTGTTGCTGCTGACTACCATCGTGCTTCGGCTCCTGTGAGCCCGAAGCGCGTTGGCTCTCGCACAGGCAGGCTTGCTGTCACCGACAAGGCCGTGGGCGCGCACACGTCGCACTCACGGCAGGCCGGCCTACGCTGATCCCGCCGGGTGCGGGGGAGGGGGCGTAGTCGGTCCTGGTTGAACGTTTTGTCAGCGGACGCCGGACGGTCTTGAGATGAGCCCGGGTCGTGTGGAACCGGGCGCTCGGGGTCGCACGTCCCTCCGTACGTGCTGACTGTCCTGGGGATACTCTTCGCCGTTGCGCCCGCCGTCGTCTGGATGACGATCGCCCGCACCCGCCCTGTCGGCTTCGCGATCGGCGGCGCGCTGCTCGCCGGAGCCGGTCTGCTGATCAGCGTCCAGCAGGGCGGGATCGACGCCCCTGGGCCCGACGCCCATCTCGTGTTCACGGTTCTCGAGCCCTTGTTGATCGCCTGCGGTGCGGGACTGGAAGGACGGCACGAGAGCTCCCCTCCCCCGGAATGGATCTCCCGTCGCAATGGAGCGATCGGCTTCCTGGGGGTGCAGTTCGCCCTCACCCTCGTGGCCGGCCTCCTGTACGCGCTGTTGATCAGCGAAGGCTCGGACGCCCCGTCGACCGAGGCCCTTCCCACATTGCCGCCAGGTATCACCATGATCGAGGAAGGCACCAGTTGCGGTTCCGGCGGCTGCTGGCGCGCCGCGACGGTCATCAGCGAGGACGGCCTGTCCCGCCCGGAGATCATCCGCGAACTGGGCCTCCAGCGGGAGAAGTGCCGCTCCAGCGGCTGGCTGCTCGACTGGCGTGACGTGTGCGTCGGAGCCAGGGAAAACGGCGAGAACGTCATCATCTACGCAGGCTGGGGATACTGAGCCTCTTCCGACCCGACGGGCGGTTGGGCCGACGCCCCGGTGGCGGGCACTATCGACACCATGACCTCGCCACTCAAGGCCGCCCCCCAATGGACGCTCACCGCCGTCCCCTGCGGCAGCCCCGACGCCCGCACCCTCGCCCGAGCCCTCCACCAGGAGCAGTTGGCCACCTACGGCACCGCCGACGACCCCGGAGCCACCCAGAACGCGGAATTCGACGCCCCCAACGGCCCGTTCCTCGTCGCCCGACTCGGGGACGGGCCGGCACTGGCCTGCGGTGGCTGGCGCACCCTCAACACCTCGGCCGCCGAGATCAAACGGATTTACGTCGCGCCACCCGCTCGCGGGCGGGGACTCGGGCGCCGGATCCTCGTCGCTCTGGAACAGGACGTGCTCGGTCGCGGCCCCACCGAAGTCCTGCTGGAAACCGGCATACGCGGCGACCTGAGTCGGTCCCCGCCGGTCAGAGATCACCGCCCTCCCCGATCACGCAACAGGGAACGGAGTAGTCCAGCCAACGCCGGATGAAGAGGGCGGACAGGCCGCCCGCCATCTGGTGGGCGCCGACGTGACGGCGCTCGGTGTTTCGTCTGAGGTAGGTGTGGTGGTCATCTTGGACTCCAGTTGTGCAGTACGCGCGGCGTGTGTGGGCATGCCTGTCAGGGTGCACCCCGAGGCGGAGAAGGCCGCCGCCCGCGCCGCCGCGGCGCAGGGCGTGCCGTTCATCCTGTCCACGTCGTCGAGCACACCGATGGAGGAGGTCGCGGAGGCGGCGGAGGACGGCGAGCGGTGGTTCCAGCTGTACTGGGCCAAGGACCGGGAGATCACTCCGGCGGGCCGTACGTGCTCCCGCCGGGCCAACGAGCCGTTCACCCGGCTCCCTGCACGGCGTTCGGCCAAGCGAGCGTCACCGGCGTAGCGCTGCCGTCAGCATCGGCAGGGCGTGGCGCAGTTCCCTGTGGCCGTAGGTGCCGGTGTGCCCGCCTGGGTAGATGTGGGTGGTTACGGGCGCGCCCAGGGACGTGAGACGGTCGCTGAGCATGCGTGTCTCCTCACCGCACACGGCTTCGGTGACGGATACGACTCCGTCGTCGGCGAGCGCGACCCATTTCTCGGTGCCGGGGATGTGGGGGTCGGGCTCGTCGCCGTCAAGAGGGCCGGGCGTTCCGTCACCGGAGGCGAGGTAGACGGGTGTGCGCCGTAGTCCCCGGGCGTGATGGTACGGATCCCAGTCGAGCCAGGTCTTCCACTGCTCCCACGGGTCACCGAAGATCGCGTAGCCGTCCACGCCGACGAACTTCGCACCGGAGAGCCACATCTCCGGGTGTCGGACCGGGTGCACGGGTGCTCCGAAAGCGGCGACGGCGCCGAAGAGTCCCGTGACACGGGCGGCGAGTCCCAGAGCGCCGAATCCGCCCTGGGACTCGCCTGCCGCCGCCCTGTTGGGCCCGGCGCCGTAGTTCTGTTCCACCAGGGGCACGACTTCGCGAAGGAAGTACGTACGCACCTCGGGGGAGCCTCCTTCGCCGTGGTTCCACCAGTCGGTCCAGAAGCCGAAGAGCGGCATGCCCGGCATGACCACCAGGACGTCACGCAACTCCGCCAAGTCCTGCACGTCGAACAGGCTTGTCCAGGTTGTGTGGTCGCCGTCTCCGCCCGCGAACAGATAGAGAGTGGGCCAGCGGTCGCCGGGGCGGCGGCGGTCCCAGCCGCGCGGTGTCAGCAGGGCCACCGTGCTCCGGCCGCCGAGAGCGGGGGAGTTCAGGGTCAGTTCGACCAGCCGGTCGCTCAGGCGGTGTTCCGTGAGGACGCTGCCGGTGGCGCCGGCCGGGGCGGCGGCGCCCAGGAGAGCTCCGACTCCCAGCAGGGCCCCGGTCGTGAGAGCGGTACGGCGTGTGTGTGCGTGCGACATGAACTGGTTATCGGCCTACGGCGTCACCACCTTGACTCGCTCCCTAGTGGGCGGCCGCCCGTGACGCGAGGGATCGGAAACCGGGGGAGGAGGACGCCGATCGGCCCGTGTGCGTGCTTCATGGACGATCTCCGGCTCTCACCAAGTGCTGAGCAATCCGTGCCGGACACGTGCCCGGGCGGGTGCATCGAGGACGATCAGACGCGTACGGAGTCGGGGACACGTGTGCGGGTACCGGCGGCCGGGGCCAGGAAGATGGCCGTGGCGACGAACGCCAGCACCACCACCATGGCCGCACGCAGTCCGTAGTGGTCGCCCAGGAAGCCGAGAGCGGGCGGCCCCACCAGGAAGGCGATGTAACCGATCGTTGCCACGAGGCTGACCCGGGCGGTCTGGTCGGGCCCCGAGTCGCCTGCGGCGGACAGGGCCACCGGGAAGCCCAGGGACGCGCCCAGGCCCCAGAACAGGACGGCGGCCGCCGCCACGGTGGCGTTGTCGGAGAATATGACCAAGGACAGACCGACGGCACCGGAGATCGCGCTGGCCCGCACGACAGTCGCCCGGCCGTATCGGGTGAGGAAGAACGTGCCGCTGAAGCGCCCCAGGGTCATCGCCGCGGCGAAACCCACGTAGACGAGCGAGCCGACCGCGGCGTTCAGTCCGTGGCCGTCGACCATGAGCAGCGGCAGCCAGTCGTTGGCGGCCCCCTCGGCGAGAGCCATGGCCAGGACGATGGCCCCGATGAGCAGGAGTTTACGATCCCTCCACACCTGCGGCCTCTGGAGCCGCGTCTGCTCGGAGGCGGGCGGGGCGGCGCGGATTCCGGTCTTGGCGGGGACGGCGCCGATGGCGTACGTGAAGATCGCGGTCGCCACCACGGCGACGGCCGCCAGGTGCCAGTGGGCGGGGAACGACGCGGCGGTGGCCGCCATCCCGGCCAGGCCCCCGATGACGGTTCCCAGGCTGAAGCATCCGTGCAGCGTGGGCAGAACGGCCGTGCCGGTGATCCGTTCCACATCGGCGCCGTCCACGTTGATCGCCACCTCACCCGACCCGATCCCCGCGCCGAACACACACAGTCCCGCGGTGACCAGCGGTGCGGAGGCGAGTGCGCTGCCCACGGCGACGATGACCACGCTCGCGACGACCAACAGGGTCGCGAGTGCCGTTACGGGCCTGGTGCCGAACCTCGACACGAAGCGGCCGGAACACAGGATGCCGGCCATGGAGCCGACCGACAGCCCGAAGAGCACCAGTCCCATCTGCCCGGTGGACACTCCGAGGTGATCACGAATGTCCGGAGTGCGCGTGACCCAGGAGGACATCGCGATGCCGTTGAGGAAGAAGAAGAGGAACAGCGCACGACGGCGTCGGCGCACGACGCGGTCCGGCATGGCGCGGTCTATCAAGGAGGGGCTCCGCTGGCATTCGACAGAATGGGCTGGCAGGCAACGAGTCCGCGCACCCACCGAGTATGCACAAATGTACACACTGGGTGGATCTCCGAGAAGAGAGGCAGACAACGGCGATGACAGGCAGCACCCGCGGCCCCAACGACCCCCGCCGCCGCGAACGCATCCTCGACGCCGCGCTCGACGTCATCGCCGAGCACGGCGCCATCAAAGTGACCTTCCGCAAGATCGCGGACGCGGCCGGGGTACCGCTCGGCTCACTCACCTACTACTTCGACGACATGCAGCACCTGCTCACCGACGCCTTCACCCGGCACGCCGAGTCCGTCTCCACGCGGTACGGGGCCCTCCTGGAGGCGGCCCGGACTCCCCGGGAAGCGCAGGAGGCGGTCGTCGAGATCATCTGCGGCAAAGTCTGGGGAACCGACCACAACCTCCTGCTCAGCTATGAGCTCTACGCCTTCGCCACCCGCCACCCCGAGGTGCGCACTGTCATGCGGTCCTGGATGCAGGCCAGCCGGGACTCGTTGGCCAGACACTTCGACCCGCTCACCGCGCGGGCCCTCGACGCACTGATCGAGGGGCTTTCCATTCACAACTCCGTCGACCCACGGCCCACCGACCGCGCGGAAGTGGCCGCCATCGTCGACGCCCTCGTCGGTCCGGTGCACAGACGCGGACGGTCTCGGACCACGGCACGCTGAGGAGGCTGGGCAAGTGCCTGAATGCCCCGGAGGGGGGAGCGCGGACGCTACGCGGATCCAGTTGTGGACGTGCAACGACACGGGTGCGCGGAAGTGGGCGGAGCATGCGGACGGCACGGTCCGCAATGCGACGCCGTCCGGCCCCGCCTTCGTCCGCGACGGCCGCGCGGATCCGCTCGCCACCGACCGGTTCGCCCGCCCCTTCCACACCGACGGCCCCCGACCACAGCCCACTGCGCAGGCTGCCCTGCCGGCGCACATCCGGTAGCCCGTCGCTCAGCACTCCCGGGCCGGCCAGGGAGCAGGCGCGTGAGCACACCGGAAGAACTCGGTGACGAAGTCGCGGGTCTCCCGGTCCCGCAGGACCAGAGAGATCCACGGCCGGCACCGGTCGACCACCCGCCGTCCTCGGCAACGGCACCCCGGCCCGGCCACGTCAGCCTTCGGTCTCCAGGCGGGCCACGATGTCCTGGCGCAGCCGTACCTTGTCCGTCTTGCCTACGGCCGTCAAGGGGAGTGCCGGAACCTGGACGAGCCGTTCGGGCAGCTTGAACCGGGCCAGTCCGCCGTCCTCCAGATACCCGCGCAGCTCCGGCAGGGACGGTGCTCCCTCGTTGCCGCCCACGACGTACAGGCAGACGACCTCACCCAGTACACGATGGGGCATCGCGACGGCCGCGGCGGCCCGCACATCGGGGTGGGCCAGTACCAACGCCTCCAGTTCGTCCGCCGGGACCTTCTCGCCCCCGCGGTTGATCACGTCTTTGACGCGTCCGGTGACCACAAGGTTGCCGGACTCGTGGCGACGGACCAGGTCGCCGGTGCGGTAGAAGCCGTCGGGTGTGAACGACGCGGCTGCCGCGCCACCGTGGTACTCCGTGATGACACCGGGCCCTCTGACCAGGAGTTCGCCCATCTCACCGTCGGCGACGGGCCGGCCCTCGCCGTCGACCACGAGGGTCTCGTCACCGGGCGAGGAGGGGCGTCCTTGCGTGCTGAACGCCACCTCGGGCGGGTCATCGAGCCGGGTGAAGTTCAGCAGTCCCTCGCTCATGCCGTACACCTGCTGGATTCGGCAGTTGAGAACACGGCTCAGTCGGGCAGCCGTGGATTCGTCCAGGCGAGCCCCGCCGACCTGCAGGACTTGCAGACTCGAGAGGTCAGGACCGCTGGAAGCGGCGCGGGCGAGGAGCCACTGCCGCGCGAGCGCCGGGGTGAGTGCGCAGTGTGTGACGCGTTCTCGTTCGATCAGCGCCAGGGCGGCGGCCGTATCGTTCGGGTCGGACAGTACGACCTTTCCGCCGCAGGCGAGCGTGCCGAGTACTCCTGGAGCGGAGAATGCGAAACCATGCGTCACCGGCAGGACGGCGAGGAACACGGATTCTGGTGTCAGCCCCGAGACCGCTGCCGCACAACGGATCACGTGACCCATCGCCTCATGGGTTCGGGCGATCGCTTTGGGGGCGCCCGTGGTTCCGCTCGACAGCAGGAAGAGGGCGGTGTCCGAGGGCCGCCGGTCCGGGTGGGCGGAAGCCGGATCACCGGCCTCGACGAGGCGGTCGATGTCCACATGGCCGACGGCCCGGTCGCCGGCACCCGACACGAGCACGGTCCGCACCGACTGGTGCCGTTCACGTAGCCTCTCGGCGAGCCGCAGGTGGTCGAAGCGCTGATGTCGGGCAGGCACCGCCAGCGCGGTGGGTGACAACGCGGTGACCACCGTCTCGAGTTCGTGCTCACGCAAGGCGGGAAGGGCGAGAACCGGGCGCGCACCGAGCCTGATCAGCGCGAGTGTGAGGATCACCAGTCTGGCCTGGTTGGGCAGTTGGACGAGCACGGTGTCGCCGGGCCGGATGCCCGCGCGCGCCAGCCCGGCGACGCAACCGGATACCGCCGCGTCGAGCTCTGCCCTGGTGAAGGTGTGCTCGGCGTCGACCACTGCGACCCGGTGCCCCACGTGCACACGGGTGCTCAGCACGAGGTCGTCCAGGAATTCCGGACGCCACCAGCCACGGTCCCGGTACTCTCCGCAGGCACCCGCACCAGGCCGACGGTCGCCGACGGCGTCTGCGAGCTGCCGCACGGTGAGATCATGCTCTGCCCAGAGATCGACGCGGGTGTCGAAGCGCTCGGCCAGTTCCACCTGGATCTGCGTGAGGTCGACGGAATCGAGCCCGAGGTGCGCACGCAACCGCGCGTCCGGGCGCAGCAGCTCTTCCTCGATTCCCAAGTCACGAAGGATCCTTCGCACTTCTTCGATGCCCGTCAAACCGGGCCTCCTTGCCTGAGAGCACATGGCGAGAACTGGCCAATGCGAGCGGTATGCCCAGCCCGTCTCGCCGCAAGACCGGCGCACGGCAGCAGGGGGAAGCGCATGCGGCCACGGGGCGCTCATGAAGTCGGTAACCCACTCCCGCGCGCCCTGCACTGTCCGAATTCTCCGTGCGACGCTGTGACATCACACCGGCCGAGCCCCTGGAGTGTGATGAATCCGTTGAACAGCGGGACGCTCGCGGTACCGGGCGCAAAGATCTATTTCGAGGTGCGGGGTGGTGAAGGGCCGCTCCTGCTGCTCATCGGGGGAGGGAACTCGGACGCGGCGGTGTTCAAACGCTTGGCTGCCGTCCTGGCCGGCAGCCACCGCGTCGTCACCTATGATCCGCGCGGGAACTCCCGGAGCGTGCTCGACGGGCCTCCGGTGGACCAGAAGGTCGAGGAGCACGCCGACGACGCGTACCGCCTGATCGAGCACCTCACCCGCCCGGAGGAGTCCGTGTACGTCTTCGGGAGCTGCTCGGGCGGGCTCATCGCGCTGGAGCTCACCATCCGCCACCCGGGCAGAGTCCACGTGGTCGTCGTCCACGAGCCACCTGCTCTGAGCATCCTTCCCGACGCCGCGCGGCACTTGGCGCTTCTCGACGATGTCTGCGAGACACATCTCCGTGAAGGAATGGCGCCGGCCCTCACCAAACTGCAGGCCCTCCACGGCGGCCGACCCGCGCCGGCCCTTCCCGAAGTGCACAACAACACCGACTTCTTCCTGACCCACTTCGTCCGGCCGTTCACCCGCTTCGCACCCGACCTCGCCGCGCTGGAGGACGTGGCGGAGAAAGTGGTGTGGGCCGGTGGCCTTGCCTCACGAGGGGACCTTGTGCACCGCCCGACGCTCGCCCTCGCCGACCGGCTCGGCCGCGACGTGGAACTGTTCCCCGGTGGGCACGTCGGCTACGCGAGGTACCCCGCGGACTTCGCCGAACGGCTCGTCGAGGTGCTCACCCCCGCGACCGGCGCGGCGGGCGCGCAGCGGGGAAGCACCGGCGGAGGGCAGTGACGTGCGGATCGTGATGGGGGCGCAGAACTGCGGCTTCGGTCCGGTCTCCGAACTCGTCGCGGTCTCCCGGCCACTCCACGAGCACGAACGGGTGTTCGTCGGGGACGGTGTCGCCGCGGTCTTCGCCCGGCGCAACCCCGATGCCTTCGACGCCATGTACGACACCAGCGGGCTGTCGGAGAACGCCAGGTCCGCCATGCTCGACGACCTGCTGCGGTGCAGTGATCAGGTGGTCTCGGTCATGGACGCCGAGTTGGTGCTCCGGTCCGTCGTGGCCCGGCGGCCCGTGACCATGGTGGACAGCCTGTTCAGTTTCTGGCAGCTCACGCGACCGTTGACCGAGATCCAAGACTTGTGCACGGCCCTGCCACGTTCCCGCTTCGCGGCCGCCGACCAGCACCTGTCAGGCCTTTCACCGCACGAGCGAGTCGTCGCGGCTCACCTGCTCGCCACACACAGTGTCGTTCAGAACTTCCCCGGCGTCACCGAGCGGGCGGCCGGGCTCGCCGCCCTCGGTGAGGGGCCCCGCATACATGTGACCGGCTCGATCGTCGACGTCGAAGGCCTACGAGACGTCGTGCGCACCGCCGAACCGACACATGACCTGTTGATCAACATCGGAGGCTTCAAGAACTTCCTCCTGGGCTTCGACGTCAACAACGACTATGTACGCCTGCTCCACCGGTGGATTCCGGATCTGCTGCGTGACTGGCCCCGATTCCGTCGCGTACTCCTTTGCGGCGGCCCGTTCGGTGAGGGCCGGGAACAGACCATCCGGGCCGCGGGCGGCCGGGCCGACTGCCGTCTCCTGAGCCAGCGTGAACTGCTCCGGGCGGCGGCGACCACTGCGGACTACCTGTTGGCTCCCGGGCTGACGGCACTCCACGAATCGATCACTCTCGGGCGGCTTCCCCTGGCGATCCACGAACAGCACTACGCCCATGTCTTCACCATGCGCGCACTGGAAGGCACGTTGTTCGGCCGTTCCGGGGGCCGGTTCAGGGATGTGGTTCCGTGTCATCCGCTGCCGGAGGACGACTTCGACGGCACCGCCGCCCTGGTCGAGCTGGCCGGCCGTATCCGGGAGAACCGGGAGCTCTACGCGAAGTACCGGAAGACATTCAACGAACGCATCGAGCAGTACCTCACGCTCACTCCACCGCAACGGCAACACGGCGTCGAGGAACTCGGAAAGCTGCTGAACGGCTCCCCGATCGACTCGGTGATGACCGAGATCCTGGGCACGCCGCACACTGAGTGATGGGAAGAAGAACCAGCGCCAGAGCCCCGACACCCTCGATCAGCCCCGCCTGTTCGGGCCCGCCGGCACTCTCACGACCAGGCGCCTCGTGCGGAAGTCGCTGTCCTCGGTTGGCCGGGGCACCGGCGCCGGCCGAATCACTCTTTGCCCGCCGGCGGCGACAACCACGCCACGGATGCCCGCGCCGCGCCCGCTTCCCTCGGAAGGCGCGGCTCATCGCCCGGCGGCACCCCTCGTGACCCCGTGACCCCGCACGATGTCGAGAGGCGGACATCGAGGGACGGAGAACGACGCCCCATGGAACCGCGGTCGACCGACCAGGTACGCAGCGAGCTGCGGGACCTCACCGACCACTGACCGGCCTATGCGGCGGTCCCGTGCCCTGTCTCCCGCGGATCCCCCATCGGCTGCGTCAGACCCTCGTCCGGCGCCGTGCGCCGGCCTGGCTCCATGGTGTCCATCTCCCAGTGGTGCCGGCACTCCTCGCACCGGACCTCGCCCGGCCCCGGCCCGGTCGGCAGGACCTCTCCGTTCGGGCAGTCGCTCCCGTCCCCACGCCCCGCACACGCCTGCTCCGTTGTGTCCACCATGCATTCGACGGTGCGCCGGCCCGGGGGCGGGCGGGGAGAGGGCTTGCGGGGGCGCACAGACGCTCACCCTCGGCATCCCGCCCCAGACAGCGTCAACCATCCCACGAGCGCCGCCAGTCGGCCGCCCCATGGCCGTGTCGGCCGGAAGGCCACGCATCCGGCCCACCGTCGGCCCGCACACCTCAGTGAATTGCGTCCTGCCGTCCCGACGCACTGGTGCGGCCCGGCGCGGTCGGCGTGTGTTGTTCACCTTCAGGACAGCCCCTCGTTCTGCTACTCCTCGGCAACCCTTCACAGGACGACTTCAGGGTGAGCTCACCATGTTCGCGGCATGAAGGGATCACATCTCATGGCTCAGTCCGTCCGAGACCGTACCGTCGTCGGCCGCTTCACACTGCTCGCCGCCCTCGCCGCCCTCGCCATGGTGACACCTCACGCGGCAGTGGCGACCGGAGACCTGCCCGGTGTCAGGCCGGTCGCGGAGACCCCTCCCGAGTTCGACGACGAGGCGGGCGGAAACGCGGACGCCGACGATCCGGCGATCTGGCGCGACCCGGCGGACCCGGACCGCAGCCTGGTGGTCGCCACTGCCAAGGAGGGCGGTCTGCGCGTCTACAACCTGGACGCCCGCGAAGTGCAATCCGTGGCCGCGCCCGAAGCACCGGGACCGGGCGACGCCCCCGGCCGGTTCAACAACGTCGACCTCGTGCACGGCATGAGGATCGGCTCAGCCAAGGCCGACCTTGCCGTCACCAGCGACCGCGGCAGTGACCGGTTGCGGATCTACCGTATCGACAGCGGCAACTCCGACACTCCGCTCATCGACGTTACCGACCCCTCAGCGCCGATGATCCACTCGTCCTCGCAGGAGGAGACCAACGAACAGCGGACCGCGTACGGACTCGCCACGTGGACGGAACCGTCCAGTGGCCGCTCGTACGCGGTGGTCAGCCAGCGGGAGCGCACCGCGCTCAGCCTGCTCGAATTGACGGGGGCCGCCGACGGTACGGTGTCCTACCGCAAGGTTCGAACCCTCCAGTTGCCCTCCACGTTCAAGTTGCCGAACGGCAGGGCCTGGGCGCCGTGCGGTGAGCCGGACGAGCTGCCCCAGGTCGAGGGCATGGTCGTCGACCCGCAGAACGGCACGCTGTACGCGGGCCAGGAGGACGTCGGCATCTGGCGCCTGGACGCCGACCTGCGCGGAACTCCGAAACTGATCGACAGGGTCCGTGAGTACGGGGTGCCGGGTACCTACGACGAGGAGACCGAGGAGTGCGTCCCGGGCGAGGACCCGGGCTACGGCGGCAGGCGCCTGTCGGCCGATGTCGAGGGCCTCACCCTGCTCAACCAGGAAGACGGCGACGGCTACCTGCTCGCCTCCAGCCAGGGCGACAACAGCTTCGCTGCGTACGACCGAGAACTGGACGACGACAACGAGTACGAAGGTGGCTTCCGGGTGGTCGCCACCTCGGACAGCCTCGACGGCACTGAGGAGAGCGACGGCGCCGCCGTCCTCAACGAGCCGCTCGGGAAGAAGTACCCGCACGGTCTGCTCGTTGTCCAGGACGGCGATGACAAGCCGGACGAGACGGACAGGGAGGCCACGAACTTCAAGTTCGTCAGCTTGAAGCCTGTGCTCGACGCCCTCGACGACTGACACGGTCTCCTTGTGCCACCGGGCGGCGGCCGGAACGCCGCCCGGCCCAGCACCGGGGCTGCGTTCCCCGAACAGCGGCCCGTCGCCATGCCGGGCACCCTCCACGGGTTTGCTGATCAGCTCCGATGATCTACAGAGCCGTCGGAGGCGGACGGCACCGGCGCTTGCCCCTGGCTGCACCAGTCGAGCGCTCAGAGGATGAAGACGCTCTGGGCTGTTTCCGTGTAGTAGGTCTCGCTCGGAAAGGAAGTGGGCCAACTGCCGCACAGCAGCCTTGTGGCAGGGCGGCAGAGTGGGGAGGCGGAAGAAGGGGGCGCGCGGACGCGAGCACCGGGGGCAGCCGTGCCGCGCGGTGCGCCGGGAGCTTATGCTCGAGACAGCACACCGTGTCGCTGACACAAACCAACCCGAGGTAGTCGCCGGCAGGGCGATCAAGTACCGCCGGGACCACGTGGTGCCGGCCGCCAAGTTCGACAACCCGATGGGCGGGGACCCCGATCAGCGGGACAGCTCGCGACGCTGGATCACCCGGGCCGTCGAGGCCGCCTCGCTGAGGCACCCGCCCATCCATGTCCGGCCCGACAGCGACTGACCGGCCGCTTCCACCTGTCCCACTGTCCCCGTAGGTCAACCAGCGCAAGCTTCAGGCGACCGAGGCCCTCGCCCGCCTGGCCGAGAACGGAACAACGGGACGACGTCGATCGTCACGGTGATCGCCTTCGTACTCAACCATCCTGCGGTCACCTCGGCGCTCATCGGCCAGCCCACGTTGGAGCACCTCAGGTCGCAGTTGTCCGCCGCCGACGTGATCCTGGCTCCGCAGGTTCTGGACCGTATCCGAGGAGATCATCACCCCGGAAACCGTCACCGCTCCGGCCGACAGCAACTGCCTCACCCTCCCCGCAACCGGCCGCCCTCCGCCGCTGACCTGCTGCTCGTCCCCACAACAACCGACCGACGCAAGGAGCGACCATGCGCTACCGCACACTCGGCAGCTCGGACCTGCGGGTCTCGGAGATCTCCCTGGGCTCCTGGCTCACCTACTCCGGCGGCGTCGAGGCCGACAGAACCCGGGCCTGTACCGAGGCGGCGTTCGACGCGGGCATCAACTTCTTCGACACCGCCAACGTCTACGGACAAGGCGCCGCAGAGACTGCCTGGGGCGAGATCCTCTCCTCCCACCCCCGCGACTCCTACATCCTGGCCACCAAGGTGTGGGGCCCGATGTCGGACGACCCGGCCGACCAGGGCCTGTCTCCGGATCAGATCGCCAAGCAGATCGACGCCTCCCTCTCCCGCCTCAAGACGGACCACGTCGACCTGTACCAGGCCCACCGCTTCGACCCTGCCGTACCGATCGAGGACACCATCGAGGCGTTCCAGAAGGTCGTCGAACAGGGCAAGGCACGCTACCTCGGCTTCAGCGAATGGACCCCCGAACAGATCCAGGCCGGCATCGACATCGCCGGACCCGACCTGTTCGTCTCCTCCCAGCCGCAGTACTCCATGCTGTGGCAGGCACCCGAGGTCGAGGTCTTCGACCTGTGCGCCGCCAACGGCATCTCCCAGATCGTCTGGTCCCCGCTCGCCCAGGGCGTCCTCACCGGCAAGTACAAGCCCGGGCAGCCCGTCCCCGAGGGCAGCCGCTTCGCCTCCGCGGACATGGCGGTCTCCCAGGACCTCGTCTACAGTGACGCCACCCTCGAAGCAGTCCAGCGTCTCGCCCCGATCGCCGAACAGGCCGCGCTGAACATGCCCACCCTGGCCCTCGCCTGGGTCCTGCGCCGCAGCGAAGTCGCCTCCGCCATCACCGGCGCCTCCCGACCCGAACAGGTACACAGCAACGCCGCCGCCTCCGGTGTGGAACTGCCCGACGACGTGTTGAGCGCCGTCGACCGGGCGCTCGGCGACGCTCCCGTTACCGAACCGAGCCTCGCCCCCGCCGCCCAGGCCGGTATCAAACACCGCTGACCACCACCGCCCTCAGCCACTCATCCAGCCGGACCGGCATCAGGCATTTCCACCCACAACTGTGCGGATCCCCGGATCCTCCACCGTCCTTGGCGTACGCGCACCCGTTGGAGCGTCGCCCGCGGGACGCCGGACGCGACGGTTGGGCATGAGACATCTGCCGCCTGAGACAGGCAGGCAGGTCGTAACCCCTCGATCTGTACGAGCACTGAGCAGCGCCCCCTCTCGGCGTGCACGGCCCTCGGTCCAGCGGGGGGCCGAGAGCCACCGTGCACCGCATTTGCCCTGGTCGACTGACTGTCAGGGCGCGGCCGCAGTGCTGTCAGCACCGGACCAGGGACGCCCGCGAGGTCAAGGTTGAACTGGGACGGGCAGGCCTTGATGGTTGGGTAGGTCTCGGACGGGTCGTCGGATGGGTAGTTCCGGTAGAGGGAAGGCGGCGCTATGGAGCCGCTGGCGTTGGGGGATCCGGTGCGTGTGGGTGACTTCGCGTTGCTCGGTCGGCTGGGTGCCGGGGGATGGGCGAGGTGTTTGTGGGCCGTTCGCCGGGTGGGCGGGCGGTGGCGGTGAAGGTTGTGTATCCGCATCTGGCGAGGCAGGCGGAGTTTTGGCGTCGTTTCCGGCGGGAGGTCACGGCCGCGCGGGCGGTCAGTGGCGCGTTCACCGCTCCGGTGGTCGCGGCCGGCCCGGAGGACGATCCACCGTGGATCGCCACCGTCTACGTGCCCGGGCCGTCCCTGGCCGAGGCCGTAGCCAAGGCGGGGCCGTTACCGGTTCGGGATCGCCCGCGCGATGGAGGCCACCGCGCTCACCGGAACCGGCGCGACCATGGACACACCGGGCTTCATGTCCCCGGAACAAGCCGAAGGAGGCCGCGCCGGGTCGGCGGGCGACGTCTTCTCCCTCGACGCCGTGCTCGCCTTCGCCGCCACCGCCGGCGAGCCCTGTCACAAGAGCAGACCTGTTGTCACCAAGATCGTAGTAGCGCACTCGTTGCGGACGGCTGCCACGGCTGCCAGGGGCGTCCTGCGGACACGCCCCTGAAGGGGACACGCCGGCGCTTGACCTCGACCAAGCTTCAGCTTCTAGGTTCATTCCAGAGCCGCAGGAACTGACCAGCGGTTCCCTTCCAGGAGGTTCGCCATGGCCGAGACCACAGCTCACATCGAGATCCCCCACCGTTACCGCTATGCCGTAATCCCGCACATCATGGTCGATGACGCCGCCGAGGCGATCGATTTCTACCAGCGGGCGTTCGGCGCCCGTGAGGACTTCAGGGTCGATGCTCCGGGCGGCGGGATTCTGCACGCGGAGATCACCGTCGGACGATCGACGCTGATGTTGGGCGACGCCGGCGCGGACGAGTCGGAGGTCGGCTCCTTCGCCGCGCCGGCCTCACTCGGCGGAGGAACGTCCGTCACGCTGCATGTCTTTGTGCCGGACGTCGACAGTTTGGCGGAGCGTGCAGAGGCCGCCGGTGCCGAGATCCTCCAGCCGCCGACAGATATGTTTCATGGTGATCGCACCGTCGTCCTCAAGGATCCTTCGGGCCACATATGGGTATTTCTGACCCACCTGGAAGACGTTTCAGAGGAGGAGCTTCGGCGCCGGCTGACCGCCACCGGGTGACCGCCTGCAGTTGGGCGCGGTGACCGGAAGGAGGCGAACTCGACCGTGGCCGCGAGGACCTGGCCCAACGCGGCCCCGCAGAAGTCACGGAGTGGGAACGCATCGCGCAGCTGCTCGCCACCACCGGCGGGACGTAGTACCCGAAGGCCGACGCCGACGTCCAGGACGAGTTCGCCGCCGACCAGCGGCCGCGGAGCCGAGCGGCAGCGCCTCCAGGAAGCAACAGCAGCTCGCCGCCCGCGCCGACGAACTCGTCCCGCTCACCAGAGCCGGCCCACTCGACCGGACCGTGGACAACCGGCCCACGGCTCGCTGCCCGAGGCGGTACGGCCCACGTCACCCCTGCTCGCCGCTCTCACCCGCACCGGTGCCCCGCGGGGCGCGGCCGAGCACATGGTGGCCACGCGGGCAGGCGCCGCTTCGTATCAGGCTCTGGAGGGCCGCTGTCCCTGCGAGCCGTCGGCCGCGAGCGGAAGACTGCTCAGCGACAGTTCGCTCGGCGCCGGCAGCGCTCCGTGGGCCGCCTCGGCGCGGAACGACTGGAGCAGGTACGCCACCAGACGCCGGGACGCCGCGCGGTCACCCGGTAGTGCGGTGACCAGACCGCAGTGGGACAACAGGGCCACGGCGAGGTCGGAGGGGTGGAAGTCGGCCCGCAGCGCGCCCGCCGCCTGAGCCCTGCGGACCAGGGTCATGAAGTCCCGCTCGGCCTGTTCCCGTAGCCGCGCGTGTTCTCGTCTGCGGTCCGGATAGGCCGCGACGAACGCGGCAGGGAAGCCCCGTTCCTCCCGTTGCAGTTCGCAGACCGTCTCGACCAGTTGCCGGAAGCCCTGCCACGGATCGGGGTCGGCCAGCG
Source organism: Streptomyces marokkonensis (assembly GCF_039539045.1). Lineage (NCBI taxonomy): Bacteria > Bacillati > Actinomycetota > Actinomycetes > Kitasatosporales > Streptomycetaceae > Streptomyces > Streptomyces marokkonensis. The sequence goes on along the minus strand of NZ_BAABCQ010000099.1, from coordinate 4,476 downwards.
CCTCGGTGAGCGCCCGGGCACAGGTGTCCAGCTGGTGCGCGAACGCGGCGGATGCTGAAGCCCGGCGGACGCATGGTCACCATCGCCTTCGACCTGACACGGCCCGCCGCCTCGCTGGGCTACATCGCGGCCAGCGCCGTCCACGGACGCGGCCGGGTGCGCTTCTTCAGCGGCAACCCCGGACGTCCGCTCTTCGACGACCTCGCCCGCCAGGTCACGGAGGGGAAACTGCGGCCGGCGGTGGACACGGTCTTCCCGCTGGAAGAGACAGCGGCGGCACACCGGGCGCTGGAAGCGGGCGGGGTGCGGGGCAAGTACGTGGTCAGGGTCGACTAGGATTTGCAGGGAAGGCGCTGGTCACCGCCACTCGTTGAGGAGTGCGACCGACACGGTCGCCTCGTACCGGACGGCGAGCTCGATGCCCCTATGGACGTCAACCGGTGGGTCCGGCCCGATATGAAGTGATCGGGGACGCCATCGCCGATCCGGCTGCCCGCAGTGGGGGCCGCTCCCGCGGGCGCGGCGGCCGACCACTGCGCCATCGTGGCGCCCAGGGTGACGGATGTGGTGATCACAAACTTCCTGTGGCCCATCGGTCCTCCTGTGTTCTCCACACTGCCTGGACCGTGCCCGTGGTCGTCCACGGAAGGGTGAAGAGGGTGTGGTCGGCACGGCCAACAGCAGCCATCCCGGCCAGCCGTGGACGTGGACCGCCTCGGGCCCGATGCCTTCGAGCGCGGCCATGGCGAGCTGGGTGTGGTGGCTGAGCGCGTAGACGCCCGCGATCCATCTCGACGCCTTCGCCTCTCGTCATTCGTCGCGAATCGTCAGGCGTGCACGTCCGAAGGGGGCGACCTCCGAGGAGGCCGACCCCTTCGGACGTTTCCGCAGGGATCAGGAAACGTCACCGGCCGGGCTCAACGAGTTCTGCCTGAGTGGGGTCTCACCTCGCGGCGCAGCGGAAGTTGTCCGCGTCGTTCGTGTCGCCGTGGCCTTTGTAGCGTGCGGCAAGGGGGTACATGCACAGCGGCCTTTTCATGCCGGTCTCTCCGGTCGATCCCTCGCCGACGCCGAGCAGTGTCGTGGGCTTCCTCTTCTTCTCGACCCAGTTCACGACCGCCTCCAGCGCACTGCCGGGGCTCGGAAGTCCGCCGTAGTACCCGGCGGGCATCAGACCGGGGTGAGGGTGCGACCTGATGAGAGTCTCGTGTCCGCCGCCAGGAGCCAGGAAGAGCCGCGCGAAGTCCTGGACCTCACGGATGCCGCCCATCCTGTCCGCGACCCTGTTGTAGTAATCGACGGTCCCCTGCACGGGGATGGAGCCGTCGAAGGTGCCGTGCGTGATGACCATTCTGCCCCCGGTTGCGCGGAAGGCGGAAAGGTCGGGATCCACCGCGTCGACCGTCCGCTCCCATTTCGCGACCGACCTCTCGAAGACGTCGGCGAACTTCTCGTAGGTGAGGGTGCGCCAGTCGAAGTCCGGGTCCTGGAGAACCCAGTGCGTGACCCATGTCAGGGCGTCTGTTCGCGGCTGTGGAGAGGTGGTCCCGTCCTCGTCGGTCACGGTGCCCGCCATTCGGCCGAGCGGAGTGCCGGGAGGCGGGCCGTGCCAGAGGAACCTGCCGTCGGTGCCGCGCGGGCCCTTCCATATCTTGTTGATGATGTCGGCTTCCTGCGCGGTGAGTACATCGCCGATCAGGGTGCGGGCATCAAAGCCGCAGGCGCGCCAGTCGGAGACGATGCGGTCGTGGACGCCGTCACGTCCGTCACATTGGGCGATCGCCCTGTCGTTCACCGCCCCGAATGTCGATTGCGGGATGAAGTGCCCGGCCACGTTCATCACGACCTGTGGCCAGAGCGAGGCGGGAAGCAAGCGCGACAAGTTCAGTGCCGGCCAGAACACGGCGAGACCGTCATAGTCGTGCGGGTGGCGCTGCGCCTCCATCATGGCCTGGCGACCACCGGCCGAGCCGCCGTAGAAGTAGGAATAGGCGGGGCCCTTGCCGTAGTAGGCGGTGATCACTTTCTTGGCGCTGACAGCCGTCTGATGGATGGACAGGTGATTCCAGATATCGACAACGGGCTTGTTGAGGGTGTTGTCGGGGCTGAGTGCGAACTCCCCCTGGTTGTTCGTCGTAGGTACTCCGGCGTCGGTGTTCGCCGTGGCGTAGCCGTCCGCCAGGGAGCAAGGGTCGTACCGGCCGCACGGCTCGTCCGGCCCCCCGCCCATGAAGCCGCCGCCGCCGGTACCGACGAACCTGCCGTTCCATGTCGCGGAGGGGAGGAACACCCCGACCCGGAACGACTCGTCCGACGCAGGGTCGGTCACCGTGAGCTGAATGTCGCAGTAGGCCGGAAGCTCTTCTGTGGCACCGACCGAAGTGGCGCTCTCTACCCTCCTGCCGGGCAGACGCAAGTCGATCATGCTCTCGCACGAACGAACCGCAGTCCCGCCCGTCGGCGAAGCGTCAGCCGCCTGGGTACCGGCTGGTGCGGCGAACGTGGGCGTGAACACCGCCAGGGTCCACGCAACCACTACCGACGTGACCGGTAACAGGGCTCGACGGCCTCTGCCTCTCCGCCGGGGTCCGGGCGGGTAAGTCGTTTTGGTCATTGCCGCTTCCTCCTTGGGACGACGGAGCGGTGCTCCGACCATGAGGTGTACCGTATGCCATCCTGACACCGAGTGCCAGCATGGCATTCGGTATCGGCAAAGGTCGCGGACCCCGGGCCGGTCGGCGAGTCGCAGGAGCGTTCCGGCCGGTTCAGGTCCAACCCACTTACAGGAGAAGGCGGGAAAGCTATGAACACCTCTGGAGCGGTAGTCGTGACCGGGGCGAGTGCGGGCATCGGTGCGGAGTTCGCACGACAGCTCGCGGCGCGCGGCCATGACACCGTGCTCGTCGCCCGCCGCGCCGAGCGTCTTGAGGCGCTGGCCTCGGAGCTGTCCGGCCACGGTGCTCGCGCCACGGCCCTGCCGATGGACCTGACGGAACCGGGGGCGGGACAAGCGCTGCGTGCCGAGATCGACCGGCTCGGGATCGATGTCGCCGGAGTGGTCAACAACGCGGGGTTCGCCAACCACGGGTTCTTCCGCGGCGAGCAGCTCGATCGGCTCAAGGCCGAGATCGCACTCGATGTCCTCGGCGTCGTGGAGATCAGTCATGCCTTCCTCCCGCGCCTTCGCGAGCGGGGAGAGGGCTTCCTGATCAACATCGCGAGCATGGCCGCGTACAACGCGAGCCCCACCATGGCCGTCTACGGCGCGTCCAAGGCGTTCGTGCTCAGTTTCACCGAGGCGCTCTGGTACGAGGAGCTGGGCTCGGGGGTGAAGGTCTTCGCCGTCTCGCCAGGGGCGACGCAGACGGAGTTCTTCGACGTGGCCGGGGAGAGCGCGAGCGGCAACAGCCGGCGGATGACAGCGTCGGCGGTTGTCCGGACCGCGCTGGGCGCACTCGATCACCGCGATCCGAAGCCGAGCGTCATCGTCGGGGGTGGGAACCGGGTCGCCGCTGGTGTCTCGCGGCTGCTCGGCCGCCATCGGATGACGCGAACCATCGGACGGATGATGACCCGCGCCATGGCGCAGCGCCGATGACCACTCGAAAGGGCCGTGGTAACACGTGGTTATGCTGGTCGTATGACGGAGAGCGCAGGTTCGGTGGAGCGGCTGTGGGACCGGACCCGTCGTTCCGTCCAGGCGGAGATCGTCCAGGTCGCGATGGACCTGTTCCTCCGGAAGGGGTTCGAGCAGACCACGATTGACGAGATCGTCGCGGTGGCGGGCGTGTCCCGGCGCTCGTTCTTCCGCTACTTCGGAACGAAGGAGGACGTCGTCCTCGGCGGTCTCGCCGATGAAGGCACGCGGGTGAGTGCCGAACTCGCGAAGCATCCCGATGACGAGGACCTCTGGACAGCGCTGCGCTCCGCGATGCTGGCCGTCGGAGACGCGGAGGCGGACGAGGAGCGCACGCTCGCGGTCGCACGGATGATGTACGGCAGCCCGTCCCTGCGAGCCCGCAGCATCGAGAAGCACCTGCGCTGGCAGTCCGACCTCGTCCCCGAGGTGCGCCGGCGTCTTGGTCCGCCCGAGGAAACGGCCGACCTGCGTGCTGCGGCCGTCGTGGCAAGTGCGATCACGTGTCTCGACGTCGCCGGAGAAGCCTGGACCCGGGCCGGCGCGGACCGGCCGCTCGCCGTCTACTTCACCGAAGCACTCGACGCCGTACATTGTCGCTGATTCGGACGGTGCGGGTGGCAGGGGTGGGTTCGACGGTCCCGCCATGCCGGGCCCTCGTCCAGGGCCGGGCTGGGGCGGGCCCAGCTAGCTGATCGTGAACCCTTCGCCAGGTCGCGCCAGAAGGGCAGCACCACGACCAGCGTGAAGGCCTCGACGAGATCGGCGCCGATCAGCGTGTCCAGGCCCCGTTACCTTTCTCGTGGCCCCGCAATGGGGCGCCTGGCCCCCGGGTCCGG
>NZ_BAABCQ010000098.1:0-28994 GCF_039539045.1 Streptomyces marokkonensis | reverse complement strand
TGCCCGTGACGCCCGCCACTGAAACGCATAGTTCACCCGTACGAGTGGGCTATTTCCGGAAACCGGAGCATCACCCGGTCGGCGGGGCGACCCTCGTCCGCATGGGGACCAGCGTGCTCAGCCTGCGGATGGACGGGGAGCTGCTCGACCGGCTCCGGCACCATGCGGCGAAAAGGGGAATGAGCGTCCAGGACTATGTCGTCCGGACGCTCATTCGGGATGACTTCGACGAGCGGTTCCAGTCCGCCGTGGAAGAGACGGAGCGGTTCTACGGGGTCCCCTGAGCATGCCCGGCGGGCACGCACGGGAGACCCGCGGGCGTCACGTCAGGCCAAGGGCCGGCATCAGGTAGTAGAAGGCGAACACCGCGGACACCGCGTGCATCGCCACCGGCACCTCCCGGCCCCGCCCGGCCGCCAGGCGCAGCACCGAGAAGGTGATGAACCCCATGCCGATGCCGTTGGTGATCGAGTAGGTGAACGGCATCATCAGCATCGTCACGAAGGCCGGGATGGCGATCGTGAAGTCGGACCAGTCGATCTCCCTGATCGAGCCGGCCAGGATCAGGAAGCCGACCGCGATCAGCGCCGGTGTGGCCGCCTGGGACGGGACCATCGTGGCGACCGGCGTGAGGAACAGCGCCACGGCGAACAGCGCGCCGGTGACGACGTTCGCGAAGCCGGTGCGCGCGCCCTCGCCGACGCCGGCCGTGGACTCCACGAAGCAGGTCGTGGCCGAGGCGGAGCTGGCACCGCCCGCGGCGACCGCGACACCGTCGACGAACAGGACCTTGTTGATGCCCGGCATCTGTCCCTGGGCGTCGGTCAGCTTCGCCTCGTCGCCGACGCCCATGATCGTGCCCATCGCGTCGAAGAAGCACGACAGCAGGACGGTGAAGACGAACAGCACGCCGGTCAGGACGCCGACCTTCTCGAACCCGCCGAACAGGCTGACCTCGCCGACCAGCCCGAAGTCGGGTGTGGCGACGGGGTTGCCGGGCCACTCCGGGGTCGTCAGACCCCAGGACGGGATGTCGGCGACGGCGTTGACGACCACCGCGAGGACGGTCATCACGACGATCGAGATCAGGATGGCGCCGGGAGTCTTGCGGACGATCAGCGCGAGGGTCAGCAGCACGCCGAGGACGAAGATCAGCACCGGCCAGCCGTGCAGCTGACCGCCCGTGCCCAGCTGGAGCGGGACGGTGGTCTGCGCGGCGTCCGGCATCCGGGTGACGAAGCCGGAGTCGACCAGGCCGACGATCATGACGAACAGGCCGATACCGATGGAGATGGCCTTGCGCAGGCCGTAGGGCACGGCGCTCATCACGCGCTCACGCAGGCCGGTGGCGACCAGCAGCATGACGATGAAACCCGCCAGCACCACCATGCCCATGGCGTCCGGCCAGGTCATCCGCGGGGCGAGCTGGAGGGCGACGACGGAGTTCACACCGAGGCCGGCGGCCAGCGCGATCGGGACGTTGCCGATGACGCCCATCAGGAGCGTGGTGAACGCCGCCGTCAGGGCGGTGGCGGTGACCAGCTGACTGTTGTCGAGCTGGTGGCCGTACATGTCCTTCGCGCTGCCCAGGATGATCGGGTTCAGCACGATGATGTAGGCCATCGCGAAGAAGGTGGCGAAACCGCCGCGGATCTCGCGGGGCAGCGTGCTGCCGCGCTCGGAGATCTTGAAGTAGCGGTCGAGGCCGTTCTGCGGGGGACGCCGGTCTTCGGGCGACTCGGGGGACGGGGGGACCTTGGCGGAGGCCGAGGTGGGCATACGGGGACCTCATCACCAACAGGTTCCCCCACGGCCTTGTTGGTGCTTCCTACGAATAAAAGTGGTCAGAGACAAACGGATTCAGTATGAAGGTATGAGCCACAGATCGCTATCTCCGCGCGTAGACCCGGGGTGGCGCCGCGTGCGGTCGGCGCACCGGCGCCCTGCTCGTAAGCTGTACGCATGACGAAGTGGACACCCACGCACGCGGCGCCGGAGCCCCTGGAGGGCCCCGTGGTCCCCACCATCATCGGCGGCACCGTCCTCTGGTTCGTCCTCTTCCTCGTCCAGCTGCCCTTCTACGGCTGGTTCGACGACCGCGGGCACGCCTGGTGGGTGTGGACCTGCCTGGCCGGCGCCGGGCTCGGGCTGATCGGTATCTGGTACGTGCGGGGGCGCGACGCCGCACTCAAGCGGGTGGCACGGGACACGGCCTGACGCCTGCGCCCGAGCCGAGCGGGCCGCCGCCGGGCGGGGTCTGACCACCCGGGCCGTGCGGGAGCTGTGCGGTCTCGCCGCCCGCACGTACGGGCTGACCGCGCCGCGGGCCGCGGCCACCCTCGACAACGCGGCCTCGCGGGCCGTCCTGACCCGCCCCTGGTTCGTCCGCACCGGTGAGACGCGGCTCGACGGGCGCCCTGGTCCGACGTACCTGCGCGCCCTGTAGTACCACGGCGCCAGAGGCCGGACCGGCTCCTCCTACCCGGGTCGGATCTTCCCCGCATCCGAGGGGTGAAGCCGCAAAACCGCCCGTACCGTCGAACGCATGACGCATCTCGACGCGGGCGACCGACTCGATCCCGCGCACCCCCTCCACGTCCCCTCCGCGGCCACCGGACTGACGGCGGCCGGCGTCGCCGAGCGGGTCGCGCGCGGCCAGGTCAACGACGTGCCGGTACGCAGCAGCCGTTCCATGGCCGACATCGTCCGCGCCAACGTCTTCACCCGGTTCAACGCGATCATCGGCGTCCTCTGGGTGATCATGCTGTTCGTCGCGCCGATCCAGGACAGCCTGTTCGGCTTCGTGATCCTCGCCAACACCGGCATCGGCATCATCCAGGAGTGGCGGGCGAAGAAGACCCTCGACTCCCTGGCCCTGATCGGCGAGGTCCGCCCGACCGTGCGCCGGGACGGGAGAGCCGCCGAGGTCAGCACCTCGGAGATCGTGCTGGACGACGTCATCGAGACCGGCCCCGGGGACAAGGTCGTCGTCGACGGGGTGTGCGTCGAGGCGGACGGGCTGGAGATCGACGAGTCCCTGCTGACCGGCGAGGCCGACCCGGTCGTCAAGCAGCCGGGGGACCAGGTCATGTCCGGCAGCTTCGTGGTCGCGGGCGGCGGCGCTTTCCGGGCGACCAAGGTGGGCCGCGAGGCGTACGCCGCCCAGCTCGCCGAGGAGGCCTCCCGCTTCACCCTGGTCCAGTCCGAGCTGCGCTCCGGCATCTCCACGATCCTGAAGTACGTCACCTGGATGATGGTCCCGACCGCGATCGGCCTGATCCTCAGCCAGCTGGTCGCCAAGGACAACGAGCTGGACGACTCGATCGCGCGGACGGTCGGCGGCATCGTGCCCATGGTCCCGGAGGGCCTGGTCCTGCTCACCTCCGTCGCCTTCGCGATCGGCGTCGTCCGGCTCGGCCGCAAGCAGTGCCTCGTCCAGGAACTGCCCGCGATCGAGGGCCTGGCCCGTGTCGACACCGTCTGCCTGGACAAGACCGGCACCCTCACCGAGGGCGGCATGGACGTCACCGAGCTGCGCCCGCTCGGCGGCGCCGACGAGAGCCGCGTCCGCACGGTCCTCGCCGCCCTCGGCGCGTCCGACCCGCGTCCGAACGCCTCCCTCCAGGCGATCATCGACACCTACCCGGCCGCCGAAGCCGCCGGGGCCTGGCGCTGCGCCGAGTCCCTGCCCTTCTCCTCCGCCCGCAAGTACAGCGGAGCCACCTTCGGCGAGGGCGAGGGCGAGGGCGCCTCCGGTACGTGGCTGCTGGGCGCGCCGGACGTGCTGCTGGCCGAGGACGACCCCGCCCTCACCGAGACCACACGGCTCAACGAGCGGGGGCTGCGCGTGCTGCTGCTCGCCCGCGCCGGCCGTGACCTGGACGATCCCCGGGTGACCGAGGGCGTCACGCCCACCGCCCTGGTCGTCCTGGAGCAGCGGCTGCGCCCGGACGCCGCCGACACCCTGCGCTACTTCGCCGACCAGGACGTCCGCGCCAAGGTCATCTCCGGCGACAACGCGGTGTCGGTCGGTGCGGTGGCCGCCAAGCTCGGACTGTCCGGCGCCACCGTCGACGCGCGCCGGCTGCCCGCCGACCGCGAGGAGATGGCCGGGGCGCTGGACGACGGCACGGTCTTCGGCCGGGTCACCCCGCAGCAGAAGCGGGACATGGTGGGCGCCCTCCAGTCGCGCGGCCACACGGTCGCGATGACCGGCGACGGCGTGAACGACGTCCTGGCGCTCAAGGACGCCGACATCGGCGTGGCGATGGGCTCGGGCTCGGAGGCCACCCGGGCCGTCGCGCAGATCGTCCTGCTCAACAACAGTTTCGCCACGCTGCCGTCGGTGGTGGCCGAGGGCCGCCGGGTCATCGGCAACATCACCCGGGTCGCGACGCTCTTCCTGGTGAAGACCGTGTACTCGGTGCTGCTGGCGATCCTGGTGGTCTGCTCACAGGTCGAGTACCCCTTCCTGCCCCGCCACCTCACCCTGATCTCCACGCTCACCATCGGTATGCCCGCCTTCTTCCTCGCCCTCGCCCCGAACAAGGAACGGGCCCAGCCCCACTTCGTCCGGCGCGTGATGCGGTATGCGATCCCGGGCGGGGTGCTGGCCGCGGTGGCGACCTTCACCACCTACCTCGTCGCCCGGCAGCACTACTCCGGTCCGGGGGCGCTGGACGCCGAGACGAGCGCGGCGACGCTGACGCTGTTCCTGATCTCCCTGTGGGTGCTGGCGATCATCGCCCGGCCCTACACCTGGTGGCGGGTGGCGCTGGTGGCGACGATGGCCGCGGGCTTCATGGTGGTGCTGGTGGTGCCGTGGCTCCAGGACTTCTTCGCGCTGAAGCTGGTGGGCGTGACGATGCCGTGGACCGCCGTCGGCATCGCGGTGGGGGCGGCGGGCGTGTTGGAGCTGCTGTGGAGGTGGGTGGACCGGCACGTACCGGCCTAGCCCGGAATGGCGGGCGGTTCCTGGGGCCGGGGGGGAAGGTCCCCTGTCCGAAACCGTGAACTTTCCGGCCCCAGTGTCCTCGTAGTGCTCATCCGAGCGCCACAAGGACACTGGGCGTAAATCGTTCACGCCTTCGGGAAGGTACTAGTCGAACCAGCGGTCCCTCGCCAGCTCCTCCGTCCGCGACTCGTCCTCCAGCAGCGCCGCCACTTCGAAGCGGCGGGGCCACTGACCCGCCGCCCAGGCCAACCCCGCCGCCACGCCCTCCAGGGTCGCGGCGTGCAGCGTGCCGTCGCCCGTCAACCGCCAGTCGATCTCCACACCACCGACGACCAGTTCCTCGTGCTCCACGTACGACGCCGGGGTCCCCGCCCCGAGCAGCACCCGCACCGGCTCCGGTACGTCGTGCTCGGCGCCCTCGGAGTCCACCTCGCCGGTGACGGACTCGCTCAGCCGCCGCACCTGGAACAGCTCCGCCAGCTCGTCGGCCCGGGCCGGCCGTACGGGCAGCAGGGGCACGCCCGACGTGAAGGGCAGCAGGTCCGGCGAGTCGACCACCACGGCGTCGGCGGCGTCCACCACCTCCACCCGGCCGTCGACCACGGCCCGCACCTCGTCCGGCAGGGTGACCTGGTCGGGGTCCAGCTCGGCCAGCGCGCTGTACAGGGCATGCAGTTGGGCGGCCGTGACCGGGCGGTCGGGTTCGGCGAGGCGGTCCAGCAGCTCGGCCGCGCCGCCGGGCTCCTCGAGGAGGGCCGCGACGGACGTCCGTACGCCCAGCGCCCGCAGCACCTGCTCGTCCTCGAAACCGGCCGCGTCGGCCTCGTCGTACAGGCCCCGCAGCAGCGGGTCGCCGCCCGCCGCGCGCAGACCCGCCGGGCGGCGCCCGCCGAGCACCGGGTGCCCGCGCAGCCACCACGCGGTGTACGGCCGTACGACCTCGTGGGTGCCGTCGTGCAGGAGGACGCGCACGGACTGGACGAGCGCGTCGCGCAGCGGCGGCCGCGACAGCAGGGCGAGGGCCTCGGGCCACCGGTCGTCGTCCACCAGGTCCAGGTCGCGCACGGCGACGATCTCGGTGGCGACCGGCGGTACGGGACTGTCCGGGAAGCGGTCGAGGACGTCCTCGCTCCACACGTCCACGGCGTCCAGCAGGCCCGCGTCGTCCGGCTCGGCGAAGTCGCCGTCGCGGGGCTCCAGTTCGTCCGGGTCGAGTACGACGTCGGTGGCCCGGACCAGGGCGAAGGTGACGAGCACACCACAGGCGGCCAGGGGCTGTGGCCCCCACTTGTGGGCCAGCTCCGGGTCCACGGAGGGGAGTTCGTCCTCGCGCATGACCTGGGCGAAGGGGCCGCCGGGGAAGACGAGTTCGCCCGCCGGGGAGAGTTCGCCGTCCTCGTCGGGCAGGGCGAGCGCGCCGAGCCAGGGCTCGTCCCCGGCGTCGAGTCCGGCGTCGCGGGCCAGGCCGAGGACGGTGTCGGCCAGTTCGTCGGCGTCCAGGGCGTCCTCCTCCCAGTTCGTGCCGCCGTCGTCCTCGAGGGAGGCGGCGACGGCGGCCCGGACCTGCGGGGTGGTGAGGACGGCGCGCGGGGTGGCGGGCAGCGCGCCGAGCTTCTCCAGGAGCCCGTGGGCGGCGTCCGGGTGGGCGACCTTCAGGCCGAGGCGGGTGAGGACCTCGGGGTCGAGGGAGGCGGCGGCCGCGGAGGGCAGGAGCACCTGCCGGGGCCCGATGGTGGTGCGGCCGTCGGCGAGGGGCACAGGCAGCCCGGAGAGCCGTTCGGGGTCGACTCCGGCGAGGCTGTCGTAGAGCCGCCGCCACCAGCCGGGGGCCTTCTCCAGCCCGGCCAGCCGGTCGATCGCGTCGGTCAGCGGCACCCGGGCCACGCCCAGTGTGCGCAGCTCGGCGCGGCGCTCGAGTCCGGCGGGCAGCAGGGTCGGCAGCACCTCGGCGAGGACCCGCACGGTGTCGGCGCCCGCGCCCTCGACCACCTCGGCGTCGCGGGGCCGCAGGGACTCGGGCAGGTCGGGGTCGTCCTCGCGCGGTTCGGCGGCGGGCGGCAGGAAGGAGGTGCGCGGCAGCCGTTCGAGGATCGCCTGCCGCAGTACGCCGTCCAGCTCGCCCTTGCCCAGCGGGCCGGGCACCAGGTCGATGAGGCCGGTGGTGACCGGCCGCCAGTCGGCGAGCAGCCCGGCGTAGGCGTCCGCCGCCCGCTCCGTCAGGAAGTCGGTCAGCGGACCGCGCGCGGCGTGCCGGCGGGTGGAGTCCAGCGGGAAGGAGGCGATGAGCAGCGCGGGGACGCCGAGGGGCTCGTCACTGGGCGTGGGGGCGTGGACGACGGGGCTGGTGCGGGGCCGCACGGGAGCGCCTTCGGCGTCCACGGGCACCGCCCACGTCACGGACCAGTGGGGGCGCAGCCGTTCCTCCACCGGCCGGTCGGCGAGGAGGTCGGGGGTGAGCGGCCCGTGCGCGGCGGTGGTGCGCCAGCGGGTGGCGCCCTCCCGGGAGTCCTCGACGACGGTCAGCGGGCCCTCGGCACGGCGGGACAGCGTACGCACGTCGTCCGCGACCTCGACCACGACCTCCTCCAGGCCGGGCAGGGCGAGGAGCAGGGCGTCGTCCACGGCGTGCAGGAGCCGTTCGGCGAGGTCGGCGGCGGCCGTGTCGCGCAGCGGGAGGATGACGGCCGTGTCGTACGGGTCGGGGGCGGTGCCCTCGGCGGGGAACGGCAGCCGCAGCAGCGGGACATGCCCGTCGCGCCGCCGGATCTCGTCCCCCAGTCCGGGGCTGTGCAGCGCGGTGTCGGTGGCCAGGTCCCGTGCCTCGGCCAGGGACCAGCGCACCCCGCCGTGCCGGCCGACGACGGCGGGCTCGTCGGTGACGGCCAGGACCGCGGCGAAACCGACCCCGAACCGGCCGACGGCGCTTTCCGTGGCGTCCCGCTTCGCGGAGGCGCGCAGGGTGGACAGCGACTCGGCGCCGGCCGCGTCCAGCGGGGCGCCGGTGTTGGCGGCGACGAGGATCCCGTCGCGCAGGGTCAGCCGGAGCCGGCCGGGCACGCCGGCCCGGGCCGCGGCGTCGGCGGCGTTCTGCGCGAGCTCGACGACCAGCCGGTCGCGGTAGCCGCCGAGGGCGAGGTCCTCCTCGGCGTTGGCGTCCTCACGGAACCGGGCCGGGCTCGTCGCCCAGGCGTCCAGCACCCCGCGCCGCAGACGTGCCGTACCGAACGGATCGGCGCCCTCGGCGGCAGGCCGCACGTACATGCTCACGGTGACTCTCCTCATCGACGGACCACGAAGGTACCGCCCCGGTACCCACCCCACGGACACCGTCCGCCCGCACCCGCCTCTACGGACGGGGCCCCCGTCAAGAGCCGGAGGACGACCAGGGGGTCAGGTCAGGGAGGGCAGGGGGGCGGGGACGCAGCCCTCCTGGGGCCGCAGCCCCTGCGGGCACAGTCGCCTGGGGCCGCAGCCCCCTGCAGACGCAGGCCACGACGTTCCACACCCGCCGGCGGAGCCTACGAGTGCCCCAGCTCCGCCGACGCCTCGTCCTCGGTCACCGGCACCGACCCGGAGTCCGGCGCCGGGCGCAGCGGGAACGGGTCGACCCGCGTCTCGTCGATCACCGGCGGAGCCGGCTGCGGCGGCCTCGGCATGACCGCGGCCTCCGAGTGCCCACCGCACCCGTAGGCCAGCGACACCACCCGCCCGTCCGCCGGGGAGAACTCGTTGGCGCACACACCGAAGGCCTGACCCAGCGAGCCACCGATACGCGCCAGGAAGCCGCAGCTCTCGCAGGACGCGGGGGCCGCCTGGGCCATCGCGCTCTTCGGGCCGAAGCCCTCCTCCCAGCGGTCCGCGGCGATGTGCAGGCCGTACCTGGAGAGCACCCGCGTGCGGCGCAGGCCCAGTTCCTCGGCGACCGCGGAGATCGTGCCGCGGGCCGGGACGATCGACAGCTCGGCGGGCGGCCCCGCCGTGACCTCGGCGTCCTCGGCCTCCACGAGGTCGGCCATCTCGTGGGAGACGGCGGAGTTCGGCGGCGGCTCGTCCTCGCCGGTCCAGCCGGGCTCCAGCCGGAGGTCCTCCGCGTCGGTGGGCAGCAGGTCGCCGGGGCCCATGTCGCCGGGGCGCAGCCGCTCGCTCCACGGCACCCATTCGGGGGCGAGCAGCGCGTCCGGACCGGGCAGCAGCACCGCCTCGTCCACCGTGACGATCTTGGCCCGGGAGGCGCGGGCCACGGTCACGGCCCAGCGCCATCCCCGGTACCCGAGCTCCTTGCAGGCGAAATAGTGTGTGACGACCCGGTCACCCTCCGACACCAGCCCGGCGTGCTCGCCGACGACGCCGGGTGCGGCGGCCTCCTCGGCTGCCGCGCGGGCGAGGTCGACGGCCTCGGCGCACAGACGGTCAGGGGTGCGGCTTCGCGTTGTCGCTGCGCTCACAGGTATCGCTTCTCTCCATACGCCGTCTCACGAGTGCGCCGCTGCCTGCGAGGGGCGGACGGAGCGGACCTGTGGACCGCGTCGACGTCCGCGCCCGATCGCGCTCGGGCACACCTACGTCATCCATTCTGCGGGATGGCCGTAAGGCGCGCGGCCGAGAACGTTCGCCACGGCGCGCTAGGCACGCTACCTGTTCATGTGCGCTGGGCCTACACCGACGGGAGTTTCGGCGGGGTACGGCCTGACGTTCGCCGGTGGCGCCGGCGTCCGTGTCACCCGACTCGATCACCGCCATACGTGCCGTGTCGACGCTACAGCCCCCGGTATCGGGGCACTATGACGGGGTGGCAGCAGCGCGGACGGACTTCAAGGGCGGGAGCCGGGGGCACGGCACCGGCTCCCGGTTCCGTGCGGTCGGCCGCGCCCTGCGCCTGCCGGTGACCGGCACCGCGCGCGGCATCCGCCGGGCGACGCACGCGCACGGCGCCGGCGAGTCCGGCCTCGGCAAGCTGATCGAGCTGCACGGGGTGAACGGCGCCGGCGACGTCATGATCACCGTCGCCCTCGCCTCCACCGTCTTCTTCTCCGTCCCCACCGACGAGGCGCGCGGCCGGGTCGCGCTCTACCTCGCCATCACCATGGCCCCGTTCACGCTTCTCGCACCGGTGATCGGCCCGCTCCTGGACCGCCTGCCGCACGGCCGGCGTGCGGCGATGGCGGCCGCGATGGGCGCCCGGGCGCTGCTCGCGCTGGTGCTGTCCGGGGCGGTCATCAGCGGCAGCATCGGGCTGTACCCGGCGGCTCTCGGCGTGCTGGTCGCCTCGAAGGCGTACGGGGTGGTCAGAAGCGCCGTGGTGCCCCGGCTGCTGCCGCCCCGGTTCTCCCTGGTGAAGGCGAACTCGCGGGTCACACTGTGCGGACTGCTCGCCACCGGCGTCGCCGCGCCGATCGCGGCGGGACTCCAGATGGTCGGGCCGCGCTGGCCGCTGTACGGCGCCTTCGTGATCTTCGTCGCGGGTACCGTCCTGTCGTTCACGCTGCCGCCGACGGTGGACTCGGCCCGCGGTGAGAGCCGGGCGCTGCTCGCCGCCGACGAGCACCATCTGCACGGAACACTGCGGGGGCCGGGCAAGCGCCCCGGGCTGCGCACGGTGGGCCCGGCGGTGACGCACGCGCTGGCCGCCAACGCCGGCATCCGCTGTCTGTCCGGCTTCCTGATCTTCTTCCTGGCCTTCCTGCTGCGCGTGCACCCGCTGTCCGGGCAGAGCGCGGCCGTGTCACTGGGGATCGTGGGCGTCGCGGCCGGTGCGGGCAACGCGCTGGGCACGGCGGTGGGCGCGTGGCTGCGATCGCGGGCACCGGAGATCATCATCGTGACGGTCGTCGCGATCGTGCTGGGCGCGGCGGTCACGGCCGCGGTGTTCTTCAGCACCGTCCTGGTGGCGTGCCTGGCCGCGATCGCGGGGTTCGCGCAGGCGCTGGCCAAGCTGTCCCTGGACGCGCTGATCCAGCGGGACGTGCCCGAACAGGTCCGCACCTCGGCGTTCGCCCGCTCGGAGACGCTGCTCCAGGTGTCCTGGGTACTCGGCGGAGCGGTCGGCATCGTGCTGCCGTTGAACGGCACGCTGGGCCTGTCGGTGGCCGCCGCGATCATTGCCGCCGGGTGGCTGACGACCGTACGGGGGCTGCTCGACTCGGCCCGGCACGGAGGACGGGTACGACCGGGAGTGGCGTGACCACGCCACGCCGTACCCAGGTGGGGAGACGGCCACAAGCGCCGTATAGCCTTCGGACATGACCACGTTGCCCCGCGGCGCAGCCGCTGATCAACACGGCGCTGTGCGTCGCCACCGCGCCGTCGCCGTTGCCGGCGCCGTATCCGCCGGACTGCTCCTGCTGTCCGCCTGCGACCAGCCGACGCCCATGGCCACGGTCACGGTCGGCAGTGACTCGGTCAGCTCCGACGCCACCTGCGGCGGGGAGGGCGAGGTCCTGGAGACCGCCGAGATCCAGAAGTGCCTGCAGGACGACGACGTCGAGTCGATCACGGTCAACCCGGACGACACCGTGCGCTTCGGTGTGGACCCGGAGGTCGCCGACGAGCGCTGGACGATCCTGATGAACGGTCAGCAGCTGACCGACGACACGGACAACACGTACCGCACGGTGCCGGGCAGCGTGTTCTTCAACGCCCAGTACGGCGCCCAGGGCGACTCCACGCTCGTCACCATCAAGGCGGGCGACGGCAAGGAAGGCAGCGAGAAGGCCACCGGGCTGTGGTCCTTCAAGCTGAAGAAGGACAGCTGACCACGTCCTCCGTACGCGTCCTCGTGGCCACCGCGGTCCCCGTCGAACGGGACGCGGTGGCTCGGGCTTTCCCGGCGCGGGGCGCCGAGGTGTCCTCCCCCGGCGTGACCCTCCACCGGCTCCCGGGCGGCTGGGACCTGCTGGCCGCCGGTGTCGGCCCCGCCCTCGCCGCCGCCTCCTCCGCCGCCGCCCTGACCGCCGCGGCCCTCGACTCCGCGCCCTACGACCTGGTCGTCTCGACCGGCATCGGCGGCGGCTTCGTACCGGACGCGCCCGTCGGCTCGCTCGTCGTCGCCGACGAGATCACCGCGGCCGACCTGGGCGCCGAGACGGCCGACGGTTTCCTGCCGGTCACCGACCTCGGCTTCGGCACCGTCACCCACCACCCGCCGGCCGGCCTCGTCGCCGCCGTGGCCACCGCGACCGGAGCCCGCCCCGGCACCGTCCTGACCGGTGCCACCGTCACCGGCACCGCCGAACGCGCCGCGCTGCTGCGTGCCCGCCACCCGCGCGCCCTGGCCGAGGCCATGGAGGGTTTCGGCGTCGCCGAGGCCGCCGCCGCGCACGGGCTGCCCGTACTGGAACTGCGCGCGGTCTCCAACCCGGTCGGCCCGCGCGACCGGGCCGCCTGGCGCGTCGGCGACGCGCTCGCTGCCCTGACGGACGCCTTCGGGAAGCTCGCACCCGTCCTCACGAGTTGGAACCGACATGACCTCTGAGCCCCTGCAGACCGCGTACTCCCCCTGCCCGAACGACACCTTCGTCTTCGACGCCCTGGCCCACGGCCGCGTCCCCGGGGCGCCCGACCTCGACGTGACGTTCGCGGACATCGACGTCACCAACGGCATGGCCGAGCGCGGCGAGTTCGACGTACTGAAGGTGTCGTACGCCGTGCTGCCCCACGTCCTCGGCGAGTACGCGCTGCTGCCCTGCGGGGGCGCTCTGGGCCGGGGCTGCGGGCCGCTGGTGCTGACCGGGGAGGCCGGCGCGGACCTCACCGGCCGCCGGGTCGCGGTGCCGAGCGAGACGTCGACGGCGTACCTGCTGTTCCGCCTGTGGGCGGCGGACACCGTGCCCGCAGGAGTCGGCGAGATCGTCGTCATGCCGTTCCACGAGATCATGCCGGCGGTGCGGGACGGGAAGGTCGACGCGGGACTGGTGATCCACGAGGCCCGTTTCACGTACCGGAACTACGGGCTGCACAAGCTCGCCGACATGGGCGAGCACTGGGAGCGGACCACCGGGCTGCCGATCCCGCTCGGCGCGATCATCGCCAAGCGGTCGCTGGGCGAGGAGACGCTGACGCGCCTGGCCGACTCGGTGCGTACGTCCGTCCGCGCGGCCTGGGACGACCCGGAGGTGTCCCGGCCGTACGTCATGGAGCACGCCCAGGAGATGGACCCGGCCGTCGCCGACCAGCACATCGGGCTGTACGTCAACGAGTTCACCGCCGACCTCGGCGAGGACGGCTACGCGGCGATCCGGGGCCTGCTGACCCGCGCGGCGGCCGAGGGCCTGGTACCGGCCCTCGGCCCGGACGCGCTGGCGTTTCCCTGACGGGTGGGGCGCGGGGTCAGACGTCCAGCTGGTCGGCGACCGCGCGGAGCAGGCCGGCGATCTTCTTGCCGGCGGTCTTCTCGGGGTAGCGGCCGCGCTCCAGCATCGGGGTGACGTTCTCCAGGAGGGTGGTCAGGTCCTGGACGATGGAGGCCAGCTCGTCCGGCTTCTTGCGTTGCGCGGCCGCGACCGAGGGGGCCGGGTCCAGCAGGGTCAGGGACAGGGCCTGGTCGCCGCGCTGCCCGGCGACGACGCCGAACTCCACGCGCTGGCCCGGCTTCAGTGCCTCGACACCGGCGGGGAGGACCGAGGAATGGACGAAGACGTCACCGCCGTCGTCGCGGGAGAGGAAGCCGAAGCCCTTCTCGCTGTTGAACCACTTGACCTTGCCGGTAGGCACGTCTGTCCTCGTCCTCGTACTCGTCGGAAAACTGCTCGGAAACGGCTCTTGATAGCACTTGGGCGGGTCGTCCGGACCCGCCGGTACCAAGGCTAGTGGTGTCCAGGCCGGTGACAAGACGTCCCCCGGTCGTTCTTCAGGCCTGGGAACTACCCTGGTCGGGTGCGTGACAAAACCCAAACGAATTCCGCAGCGCCCGGTGACCGACTGATCCGCGCCGGTGCGATCGTCTTCTTCATCGGTACCGTGGCCACACTGGTCACGGTGGCCCCGCTGTTTCTGGGGACGACGCCCTTTCCCACCTACATGTTCGTGTTGAGCATGCTGATGGGAGTGGGCTTCCTGATCGCCGGTGCGGGGGTGTTCCAGTCGATCGCCGCGGGCCGGCGTCAGGCGCGTGCCGCGTCGAGCCCTCCGCCGTCGCCGTCGCCCTCGCCCTCGCGGTAGCCCGCGAGCCACTCCGGGAACTCCGTCAGGTCGGCGAGGACGACGTCGGCGCCGGCCGCGCGCAGCTCCTCCGCGCTGCACGGGCCGCTGGCCACGGCCACGGCGTGGGCGCCGGCGGTGCGCGCGCCGCGGACGTCGCCGAGGTGGTCGCCGACGTACACGTCCGCGCCGTGCTCACGCAGCGCCACGGCCTTCTGCTCGGCCCACAGGTTGCCGACCACGGCGTCGGGCTCCATGCCGAGGTGCGCCAGGTGCAGCTTGGCGTTCGGCTCGTACTTGGCGGTGACGACTATCGCCCGTCCGCCGGCCTCCCGTACGGCGGCGATCGCCTCCCGGGCGCCGGGCAGCGCGGGCGTGGCGGCGACGGCGTACGTCGGGTACATCTCCCGGTACAGGTCGGCGGTGGCGGCGATCTCCTCGGCCGGGAACCAGTGGGCCAGCTCCTCCTCCAGCGGCGGCCCGAGCCGCGTGACGGCCAGGTCGGCGTCGACGTACGTCCCCGTCCGCTCGGTCAGCGCCAGGTAGCAGGCGCGGATGCCGGGGCGTGAGTCGATCAGCGTCATGTCGAGATCGAAACCGACGGTGGGCGCGGGGCGGGTCGTGGTGGCCATGGACCCCATTGTGCCGGGGCACCCGACTGCCCCACCCGGCCGAGCCCGGAATGGCGGGCGGTTCCGGGCGCGTGGGGAGGGCCACCCCGCCCGAAACCGTGAACTTTCCGGCCCCAGTGTCCTCGTAGCGCTCATCCGAGCGCCACAAGGACACTGGGCGCAAATCGTTCACGCCTGCGGGAGAGTACTGGTCGAACCAGCGGCCCCGCCCCGTGCCGGTGCATGGAGGCGGCGACCCCGGGTTCGGTCAGCTCCGGGGACGGCGGGAGCGCCAGAGGAGGTACAGGGCCGTGGCGACGGCGGCGGTGCGCAGGACCCAGGGCCCGGTTTCCGCGACGGCGTCGTTCATGTGGCCCTCGGCGATCAGGTCACCCCAGCGGCCCTCCGTACGGCCCCACAGCCAGACGAGGCCCGCGGCGGCGACCGTGCCGGGCAGGCCCAGTACCGCCCACTTCCGCTGGGCCGGGGTCAGGCGGCGGGAAAGGTAGACGATCAGCCAGCCCAGACCCAGCGGGACGCGGCTGTCAAGGACGGCGCCGGTGACCAGAAGGGCGGCGGCGAGCAGCAGCAGCGGGTTGCTCCAGCCGACCTCGGGCCACAGGCGGGGGAGGCGGCGCCGGCGCCGGGTGCCGCCCGGGTCGCCGGCGATCGGCTCCCCCGCCTCCGCCACCGCCTCCGCCCTCTCGGCCGTCCCGTTCCTCCTCGCCGCCCCGGCCGCGTCACCCATGTCCCGCGGCGGGGGCCTGAGCAACTCGGGAATCTCCACACCGCCGACGAACCCCGGCACACTGTCCCCGCCGCCCCCGAAGCCGCTACCGAAGCCGCCCTCGAGACCACCGCCGTACGGGCCGCTGTCCACCCGCCACCAGTCCGGCCGCGTGCCGCCGCCACTCCCCAGCTCGTCCGCGCTCGCCAGGTGCGGCGGGGCGGGAGCCGCCCCGGGATCGGGCGCGGCGGGGCGGGGGCGCGGTACGGCGCGCCGCAGGCCCTTGAGCCGCTCCGCCTTCCGCGGCCCGCCCTCCGCCTTCCGCGGCCCGCCCTCCGGCTGCACGGGCACGGCGGCGGACGGCGGCACCGACGGCTGCGGTACACCCCCCGCACCGCTCCCCCCGCTTGCGCCGCTCGTGTCACCCGCCGCGTCGACGATGTCGTACGGGTTGCCGAGCCGGTCCAGGATGCGACGGACGGCGGCGGGACTGTCCACGGTGGTCCTGGCCCGGTGCCGGTCGATCTCGTTGCGCAGCTCGGAGACCAGCCGCATGCGCGTGGCCGACGGCAGCTGCCGTTGCTGGGCCACGTCGCCGACGCGGCTCAGATACTCGTAGACGACCTGGTCGCTCTCGATCCCCACGGAGCCCTCCGGGGCGGTGTGTTGTGGTACGCCGTCGGACGAAGGTATCCAATCCTCCCGTGCGGGGCGGACGCGCACCGCGCGACCGCACGCGCACACCGCCGCCGTACCCACCCGCTAACGTGGGCCGGATGAGCACCGAGGAGAAGTCCGCGGCCCCCCGGTCCCTCGCGGAGGCGCTCCGCGTCAGGGACGACGTCTCGCTGGCCGCCCTCCTGCGCAGCCGACCCGACCTCGTCGCCCCCGTGCCCACGGATCTCACGCAGCTCGCCACCCGCGCAGGCACCCGCGCCTCCGTCGTACGCGCCCTGGAGCGACTGGACCGGTTCGCGCTCCAGACGGCCCAGGCGCTGGCCGTGGCGGCGGATCCGGCGCCGTACGGGGAGCTGGTCCGGCTCATGGCCGGTGACGAGGGGGATCCCGTCGTGACGGCCGCTCTGCCCCGGTCCGTCGCCCTGCTGCGCGAGCAGGCCCTGGTGTGGGGCGCCGACGACCGGCTGCTGCTGGTGCGCACCGCCCGCGAGCTGCTCGCGCCGTCCCCGCAGCATCCGTCCCCGACGGGGCTCGGCCCCACCGTGCGGGAGGCGACGGCGGGGATGTCGCCGGGCCGGATCCAGGACATCCTGGCCGCCGTCGGCCTGCCCTCGACGCACGACTCCGTCTCCGCCGTGTCCGCGCTCGGCGCCCTGTTCGCCGACCGGCCGCGGATGGCGGCGCTCCTGGCCGAACTGCCCGAGGAGTCCAGGGAGGTGCTGGCCCGGTTGATGTGGGGCCCGCCCTACGGGCAGGTCACCCACGACCCCGCGCCGCACCTGCGCCGGCTGCTGGACAGCGGCCTGCTGCTGCCGACCGCGCCCGGCACGGTCGTCCTGCCCCGCGAGGTCGCCCTGCATCTGCGCGGGGGCCGGGCGCACCGCACGCCGGAGCCGGTGCCGCCGCCGGTGGAGGCCGCCGCCGCGCACCGCCCACAGGTTGTGGACGCCACCGCGGCCGGGCAGGCCCTGGCGGCGCTGGCGACCGTCGAGGAGCTGCTGAAGGAGTGGGACGAGGGCGGGCCGGCGGTGCTGCGGGCCGGCGGGCTGAGCGTGCGCGACCTGAAGCGGACGGCCGTCGCGCTGGACGTGCCCGAGCCGGTGGCCGCGTTCTGGGTCGAGCTGGCCTACGCGGCCGGGCTGATCGCCTCCGACGGCGCGGAGACCGAGCGGTACGCCGCGACCCCGGCGTACGACGAGTGGCGGGAGCTGCCCACCGCGGAGCGCTGGGCGCGGCTCGCCGGGACGTGGCTGACGGCCACCCGCACGCCGGGTGTGGTCGGCGGGCGGGACGCGAAGGACCGTACGCTCTCGGCGCTGGGCCCCAACCTGGACCGTTCGGCGGCGCCGGAGGTACGGCACCGGGTGCTGGCCCTGCTGGCGGGGCTGCCCGAGGGCGCCTCGCCCACCGAGGAGTCGGTGCTGGCCCGGCTGCGCTGGGAACGTCCGCTGCGCGGCCCGCGGCGGGACGGGCGGGAAGGCCAGGAGGACGACCTGCGCACGCGGCTGGCCCGCTGGACGCTGTCGGAGGCGGAGCTGCTGGGTGTCACCGGGCGCGGCGCGCTGGCCGCGCCGGGGCGGGCGCTGATCGGGGCGCCCGAACCGCCCCGTCCGGTGGAGGCACCCGAGGCGGCCGGGGCGCCCCGGAGCCCCGGCGACAAGCTCCCCGTCCACCACCACCGCGCCCGGCCCGTGCCCGCGCCCGCGACCCCCGCCGAACGGGCCGCCGCCACCGCGAGCGCCGCCCGGCTGCTCGCCCCCCTGTTCCCCGAACCGCTGGACCACGTACTGCTCCAGGCCGACCTGACGGCGGTGGCGCCGGGCCCTCTGGAGCCCCCGCTGGCCGAGATGCTGGGAGTGCTCGCGGACGTGGAGTCCAAGGGCGGGGCGACCGTCTACCGGTTCACGCCGGGCTCGGTGCGCCGCGCGCTGGACTCCGGGCAGGCCGCCGCCGACCTGCACACCTTCCTGGCCCGGCACTCCCGCACGCCGGTGCCACAGCCGCTCACGTACCTGATCGACGACGTGGCCCGGCGGCACGGCCGGCTGCGAGTGGGCGCGGCCTCGGCGTACGTGCGCTGCGACGACGACGCGACGCTGGACGAGATCCTCGCCGACAAGCGGGCCTCCACTCTCGCCCTGCGCCGCCTGGCGCCGACCGTGCTGGCCGCGCAGGCCGACCCGGCGGCGCTGCTGGAGGGGCTGCGCGCGATGGGGTTCGCGCCGGCCGCCGAGTCCGCCGGGGGCGACGTGCTGATCGCCCGCGCCGATGCCCACCGCACACCGCCGCGGGCGGCGCCGGAGCCGGTCCCGGACGGTCCGCCGGTGCCCGACGACACACTGCTGACGGCGGCGATCCGCGCCGTCCGGGCCGGCGACCTGGCCGCCACGGCCCCGCGCAAGCCGGTCCCGGGAAGCGGAACGGACGACGACGCCCCGGCCTCCGGCGGACTGCCCCGTACCGGGGCCGCCGAGACCCTGGCCACCCTGCAGGCGGCCGTCATGACCGGCGAGGCGCTGTGGATCGGCTACGTGAACGCCGAGGGCGCCGCCAGCCAGCGCGTCATCGCCCCGATCCGGGTCGAGGGCGGCTTCGTGACGGCGTACGACCACACGGCGGACGAGGTGCGCACGTATCCGCTGCACCGGATCACCGGCGTGGCCGAGCTCGCCGACGACGCGACGTGAGGTGACGCGCTGTGCCCGTGCTGTGGGGCGCGGCGCGGCCTGCTGCGACGTGGCACTCGGGTGCCTCCCGGGTTTTACGCGCGTCCGGCCATGATTCCGGCCTTTTGGGCACTTTCGGGTGTACGCGGTGGTCCATGCACGCCACGCCGGGTGATTCGCACCTGCGAGGGAGCTTTCTTCATATTCCGCATCGGTTCGACGGCGGTCGGGCAGCCACCGGGTGCCCTGCAAACCAACCGAAAGGGAGAACCTGATGCGTACTGCAGTTCGCCGAGTCGCCACCGTCCTGGCCTCCACCGCCACCCTCGTCGCGGCGTTCGCCGCCGAGGCCGCCGCGATCGGCATCGACCTCGGCGGGGGCCTGACCCTCTGACCGCCCGGTGACCGTCCTCTGATCCCTCGCCGACCCCGCTGGTCGGCGACCCCGTCGGCGGGCCGGGTCCTCCAGTCCCCCTGGGCCCGGCCCGCTCCGGATTCCCCCCTCTCACGCTCCCTCCCCCGTGATCCCGTGATCCCGTGATCCCTTGCTCTCGTGCTCCCGAAAGGCCGCCGCCCATGCGCTCCGAGCTCCCCGATCCCGACCGCGCCCCCCGCCGCTCCACCAGCCGCTCCGCCGACCAGCCCATCGACCAGTCCGCCGCCCGCAACGCCGCCCGCAACGCCGTCGCCGTCTCCGTCGCCGCCCTGATCACCGCCGCCGCGCTGTTCGGCGCGCTCACTCCCAAGGCCGCCGCGCTGCCACTGCCCCTGCCGGCCACCGGCGTCGAGTCCCTGGTCACGGAGGGAATCGCCCTCGAGGGCCCGCTGATCAACAACCTCACTCTTCTCTAGGAGTGCCGGGCTCCGGGATCAGGCACACTGGACGTTTGGCCGATCCGTCCAGTCACCGTCGGCCGTACGCGCGCGAAAGGGTGCCGCCCGTGAATGGTCCGCTGATCGTCCAGTCCGACAAGACCCTGCTCCTCGAAGTCGACCACGAGCAGGCCGGCGAATGCCGTCGGGCCATCGCACCGTTCGCCGAACTCGAGCGGGCGCCGGAGCACATCCACACCTACCGGGTGACCCCGCTCGGCCTGTGGAACGCCCGGGCGGCGGGCCACGACGCCGAGCAGGTCGTGAACGCGCTCGTCGAGTACAGCCGCTACCCGGTGCCGCACGCGCTGCTCGTCGACATCGCCGAGACGATGGACCGCTACGGCCGCCTCACCCTCTCCAAGCACCCGGCGCACGGCCTGGTCCTGACGACCACCGACCGGCCGGTGCTGGAGGAGGTCCTGAAGTCCAAGCGGATCGCGCCGCTGGTCGGCAACCGCATCGACCCCGACACGGTGGCCGTGCACCCCTCCGAGCGCGGTCAGATCAAGCAGACGCTGCTGAAGCTGGGCTGGCCCGCCGAGGACCTCGCCGGTTACGTCGACGGCGAGGCGCACCCGATCGAGCTGGCCGAGGACGGCTGGACGCTGCGGCCCTACCAGAAGCAGGCGGTGGAGAACTTCTGGCACGGCGGCAGCGGTGTCGTCGTACTCCCCTGCGGCGCCGGTAAGACGCTGGTCGGGGCCGGTTCGATGGCGCAGGCCAAGTCGACGACCCTGATCCTGGTGACGAACACCGTCTCCGCCCGGCAGTGGAAGCACGAGCTGGTGAAGCGGACCTCCCTCACCGAGGAGGAGATCGGCGAGTACAGCGGGACGAAGAAGGAGATCCGGCCCGTCACCATCGCCACGTACCAGGTGCTGACGACCAGGCGGAAGGGCGTCTACCCGCACCTGGAACTCTTCGATTCCCGGGACTGGGGGCTCGTCGTCTACGACGAGGTGCACCTGCTGCCGGCGCCTGTCTTCAAGTTCACCGCCGACCTCCAGGCGCGGCGGCGGCTCGGTCTGACCGCGACCCTGGTCCGCGAGGACGGTCGCGAGTCGGACGTGTTCTCCCTCATCGGACCGAAGCGTTTCGACGCGCCGTGGAAGGAGATCGAGGCCCAGGGCTACATCGCGCCCGCCGACTGCGTGGAGGTCCGGGTCAACCTCACCGACTCCGAGCGTCTGGCGTACGCCACCGCCGAGACGGAGGAGAAGTACCGCTTCTGCGCGACGACCGCCACCAAGCGGAAGGTGACGGAGGCGATCGTGCGGCGCTTCGCCGGGCAGCAGATCCTCGTCATCGGCCAGTACATCGACCAGCTCGACGAGCTGGGCGAGCACCTGGGCGCGCCGGTCATCAAGGGCGAGACGTCCAACGCCCAGCGGGAGAAGCTCTTCGAGTCCTTCCGCCAGGGCGAGATCAGCGTGCTCGTCGTGTCGAAGGTCGCGAACTTCTCCATCGACCTGCCGGAGGCGACCGTCGCCATCCAGGTGTCGGGCACCTTCGGGTCCCGGCAGGAGGAAGCCCAGCGGCTCGGCCGGGTGCTGCGCCCGAAGGCCGACGGCCACCAGGCGCACTTCTACTCGGTCGTCGCCCGCGACACCCTCGACCAGGACTTCGCCGCCCACCGCCAGCGCTTCCTGGCGGAGCAGGGCTACGCGTACCGGATCGTGGACGCCGACGAGCTGCTGGCCGAGGACTGAGCGGACGCGGCGGGTCGGGTCCCGGCGGGGCTCATCGGCGGCGGACGCCGGCCTCCTCGCCGTACTCGCCGAGTACGACCACGTCGAAGGCGGCGCCCGCGAACACCCTGACGGCGCGCACGGCGTCACCGAGCCGGTGCCGGTGGCTGCCGGCCACCGGCGTGGCACCGGACGCACGGCCCGGTGCCGGGGCGGGGGAGATGGTTACTGCGCTCATACCTCCATGGTGCGACCGCGGGCCCCGTACCGGCATCGGTCTGCGGGCCGGAATCCGCCCGCCTCCCCTACGACCGTGGAGGGAGCGCATCCCCCTGAGCGGAGGAGGCGATCCCCTAGGGGACGGGAAAATGGTTGGCCCGCGCCGCCTGCGGCCCCCTAGAATCCCCCCTCTTGCCCGCCTCCCCACGGAGTGCCGCCGTCCGGACGGAAACCGGCCGGCCCACCGAGCGCAGCCAGCGCCCACCGCATCGCAGGTCATCCGGAGGCACCCCCTTGTCCACGCCCGTCCACGACGACCCCCTCTCCAACGAGCGCTCCCACCTCGCCGCCTCCCGTTCCGCGCTGCGCGCCATGCGTGAGGACGTCGAGTCCCTCGACCTCACCGACGTCACCGCGAACTGGGTCAACGCCGCCGTGCTGCAGAGCCAGATCGAGGAGCGCGTCAAGGCGCTCGCCGACCTCAGCGAGACGCCTCTGTTCTTCGGCCGGCTCGACTACCGGCACGCGCCGGGCGCCGAGCAGGCGGAGGGTGGGGAAGGGGAACTCTTCTACGTCGGGCGGCGGCACGTGCACGACACGGACGGCGACCCGATGGTGATCGACTGGCGGGCGCCGGTCTCGCAGCCGTTCTACCGGGCCTCGAAGAAGGACCCGATGGACGTCGCGCTGCGCCGCCGCTTCGGTTACACCGGCGGCGACCTCACGGCGTACGAGGACGAGCACCTGTCCGACCCGGCCGAGGCCGCGGTCACCAGCAGGCTGCTCCAGCAGGAGATCGAGCGGCCCCGCGTCGGTCCGATGCGCGACATCGTGGCGACCATCCAGCCCGAGCAGGACGAGATCGTACGGGCCGGACTGGCCGGTTCGGTCTGTGTGCAGGGCGGCCCCGGCACCGGGAAGACCGCCGTCGGCCTGCACCGGGTCGCCTACCTCCTCTACGCCCACCGCGAGCGCCTCGCCCGCACCGGCACCCTCGTCATCGGGCCGAACAGGTCCTTCCTGCACTACATCGAGCAGGTGCTGCCGGCCCTCGGCGAGCTGACGGTCCGGCAGGCGACCGTCGACGACCTGGTGGCGCACGTCGAGGTGCGCGGCACGGACGAGGCGGCGACGGCGGTGGTCAAGGGCGACGCCCGGATGGCGGAAGTACTGCGCCGGGCCCTCTACTCGCACATCACCCTGCCCACCGAGGGGGTCGTCGTGGTGCGCGGCTCGCGCCGCTGGCGGGTGGCGGCGTACGAGCTGGAGGAGATCGTCCGCGAACTGCTCGACCGTGGCATCCGCTACGGCGCCGCCCGCGAGGCCCTCCCGCAGCGCATCGCGCACGCGGTGCTGGTGCAGATGGAACGGGCGGGCGAGGCGCCGGACGACCGGGTGCAGAACGCGGTGGCGCGCAACGCCGCCGTGAAGGCGGTGGTGAAGGCCGTCTGGCCGCCGGTCGAGCCCGCGAAGCTCGTCCTGCGGCTCCTCTCGGACGCGGACTTCCTCGCCGAGCACGCCGAGGGCGTCCTCACCGAGGACGAGCGGAAGGCGGTGCTGTGGACGAAGCCGGCCCGCTCGGTGAAGTCCGCCAGGT
The DNA here is from genome assembly GCF_039539045.1 of Streptomyces marokkonensis. Lineage (NCBI taxonomy): Bacteria > Bacillati > Actinomycetota > Actinomycetes > Kitasatosporales > Streptomycetaceae > Streptomyces > Streptomyces marokkonensis. Next base: position 5,843 of record NZ_BAABCQ010000098.1, on the reverse strand, counting down.
GGTCACCCGCCGACGCCGTGCTGATCGACGAGGCCACCGACCTCGTCGAGCGCACCCACTCCCTCGGGCACGTGGTCCTCGACGAGGCGCAGGACCTCTCCCCGATGCAGTACCGCGCGGTGGGCCGGCGCTGCACCACCGGCTCGGCGACCGTCCTCGGCGACCTGGCGCAGGGCACCACGCCGTGGGCGACGCGGAGCTGGTCCGACGCGCTGACGCACATGGGCAAGGGCGAGGCCGTGGTCGAGGAGCTGACGGCCGGTTTCCGCGTGCCGACGGACGTCATCGCGTACGCCTCCCGGCTGCTGCCGCACATCGCGCCGGGCCTGGCGCCGGTGGCGTCGATCCGTGAGAACCCGGGCTTCTTCGACATCCGTACGACCTCGGAAGGGACCGCGGACGTGGTGTCCGCGGTCCGCGAGCTGCTGGGGCGCGAGGGCTCGGTCGGCCTGATCGCCGCCGACGCGCGGGTGCCGGAGCTGGCGGAGGCCCTCGGGACGGCGGGGATCGGTTTCATCGGCCCGGGCGAGGAGACGACCCACGCCACCCGCCTGACCCTCGTGCCGGCCTCGCTGGCCAAGGGCCTGGAGTACGACTACGTGGTCCTGGACGAGCCACGGGCCGTGGTCGACGGCGAGCCGGACGAGCGGACGGGACTGCGACGTCTGTACGTCTGTCTGACCCGCGCGGTGTCGGGGCTGATCGTGACGCACGGGGCGGGGCTGCCCTCGCAGTTGGTTTAGCGGGCGCGTGGTGCCTGGGGGCGGGCGGCGCGGTACGGGCGCGGGCGCGGTGCGGGTGAACGCGGGGTGGGTGGCGCGGCCCGGCACCGGCCGGGTGCCGCCGCGCCCACCCGTGCCGCCCCTGGCGGCACGATTGCCCGCGGTTACGCGGCACGCCGCACGCGCAGGGCACGCGGCACGCGGTCACGCCGCACGCGCAGGGCACGCGGCACGCGCAGGGCACGTCGGACGCGGTTACGCTCCCAGTACCCGGCGCCACTCCCCCACCGCGTCCGCCGACACCGGCCCGTCCCACCCCTGGGGCCTCGCCGCCCCGCCGATGTGGAAGCCGTCGATGCCCGCGTCGAGGAGACCCGGCACATGCTCCAGTCGCAGGCCGCCCCCCACCAGCAGCTGCTGCTCGTAACCGGGCTCCCCCCGCCGCCGCGCCTCGGCGAGCAGTACGGGCAGTCCGTCGTCGACCCCGCCGGCCGCCCCGGCCGTGAGGTACGTGTCCAGCCCGGGGAAGTCCGCGAGCTGCTTGCGCAGGGCGTCCCGGTTCCCGGCGCGGTCGATGGCTCGGTGGAAGGTCCACCGGCACCCGGCCAGCACTCCGGCGACCCGCTCCACGGCCCGGAGGTCCACGTCCCCGTCGACGTCGAGGAACCCCAGCACGAACTGCGTGGCCCCGGCCTCCCGCATCCCCCCCGCGACCCGCGCCAGCCGCTCGACGTCCCCGGCGGCGAACCCGTCGGCGAGCCGCAGCATCACCCGTACGTCGATGTCGACGGCGGCGCGGATCGCGGCGACGGTCTCGGCCGACGGGGTCAGTCCGTCGGCCGCCATGTCGGTGACCAGTTCGAGGCGATCCGCGCCTCCGGCCTGGGCGGCGACCGCGTCCTCGACGTCGAGGGCGATCACCTCCAGGACTGCACGCTTGCTCATGGGACCCCATTCGTCGGCCTACTACAGGTCTAGTCCAATCCAAGACTACGCCCCGATGGCAGGCCAGGGCGCCCCCTTCATCCCTGGACGCGGCGGACGGTTCAGCCGCCGAAGAGGTTCAGCTCCGCCTCCTCCACCCCGGCCAGTTCGTACCCGGCCGCCTCACCCAGCGGCCGGCCCGCGTACAGCCGCAGCAGCGTCGCCGCGTCCCCGATGAACCGCCCCGGCGGCCGCTCACCGCTCACTTCGCCCAACTTCAGGGGCTGGTCCGCGTCGTCGAGGTCGGCGTGCAGCGGCACATGACCGCGATCACGGGTGAGCGTGCCGAGGAGCGCGAGCGCGTCCGGCAGCCCGCGCCCCGCGTACGCCCCCGGCTCGCCGAGGGCCACCCGCACATCACCCGCGTGCACCCACTCACCCAGCGCGAGCCCGTCCAGGGCACCGCCCGCGCGGACGACCACCGGGCCGGCCTCGGTCATGCCGCGTTCCAGCTCGTCCACGACCCGGGCGTTCGTCCAGTCGGCGCGCTCGGCGATGTCGCGGTCGTTGGACTCGGGCGAGAAGACGCCGTCCTCGAAGCGGTTCTCCACCACGCGAAGGAGCGCCGCTGAGCAGTGCGCCAGCACGTCCCGCACGGTCCAGCCCGGACACGCGGGCACCGGCAGCGCGAAGTCCGTGTCCGCCAGGGCCCTCAGCAGCGGCACCAGTTCGTCCCGTTCGGTGGCCAGCAGCCGCCCGGGCAGCTCGGGGTCGCGTACGCCTTGCACATCCGCAGGAGTCGTCATGAACTCCACGTTAGGGCCGGTTCTGCCTCGCGGTCAGCGTTCCAGCAGGTCGTCCAGTTCGGCGGCGTAGAGGAGGGCGGGATCGAACGCCATGCCGGCGAAGTGGCCCGCGAGTTCCAGGGACAGGACGCCGTGCAGCCGGGTCCAGACGGTCAGCGCGCGGTGCAGGACGGCGGGCGGGGCGGGATGGCCGGCCGCCCACTGCCGGTGGCCTTCGAGGTGCGTGTCGAAGGGGGTCCCGGGGCGGTCCGAGGGCAGTGCGGCGCAGGCGTCGAGGATGGCCGTCATCGTCTCGGCGGCGATCTCGGTGACGTCGTCGGGCGCGCGGTAGCCCGGGACGGGGGTGCCGAAGACGAGGAAGTAGCGCTGGGGGTCGTCCAGCGCCCACGCGCGCATGGCGTGCGCCAGGCCGGCCAGACCGGCGCCCTCCCCGGAGGCCGCCCGGAAGGTGTCGGCGAGGCTTCGGTAGGCGTCCCTGACGAGTTCGGTGATCAGCTCGTCCCGGCCGGCGAAGTACCGGTACAGCGCGGGCCCGCTCATGCCCATCCGCTTGGCGATCGCGTTGAGGGAGAGCGCGGACGCCCCCGCCGTCGCGATCTGCTCCCACGCGTGCTCCTTGATCTCCGCGCGTACCTGGGTGCGGTAGCGCTCGCGCGGGGTCCTCGTGCGCGCGTCCGTCATGGTCCGCCACTCTCTCCGCTTCGGCGCGCGAATGCGTCGCATACATCCGCATACATCCTCAAGATTCAGTTAGAGGGTATCACCGCGGCTGGTAACGGCACCCGCCTCCCGGGCCGGTGTCCACCCCCGCTGGAAGAATGGGCCCATGGCCGACCTCGACGCCCTGCGCTCCCGTTTCGCCCGCGCCCTCGACGGAGCCGCCGGCCCCGCCCGGGGAACCGGCCGCCCCGACCCGGCGCCGTACGCCGACGACCTGCTCGCCCGCTGGCAGGAGCCCGCGCGGCACTACCACACGCTCGCGCACCTCACCGCGGTCCTGGACCACGTCGACGACGTACTGGAGGAGTACGCCGACGACGCCGACGTCGTACGTATCGCCGCCTGGTTCCACGACGCCGTCCACCTCCCCGACCGCTCCGAGAACGAGGAGCGCTCGGCCCGCCTCGCCGAGCGCGCGCTGCCCGAGGCCGGGGTGCCGGCGGAGAAGACCGCCGAGGTGGCGCGGTTGGTGCGGCTCACCGTCACGCACGACCCCGCCGACGACGACCGCGACGGGCAGGTGCTGTGCGACGCCGACCTGGCGATCCTCGCGGCGCCCCCCTCGGCGTACGCCGCGTACACGGCCGCCGTCCGCGAGGAGTACCACTTCGTGCCGAACGACGCCTTCCGCGAGGGCCGGGCCGCGGTCCTCCGCCAACTCCTCGCCCTCCCCCACCTGTTCCGCACCCCGCACGGGCGGCGGGAGTGGGAGGCGACCGCCCGCTACAACCTCGCCGGCGAGCTGGAAATGCTGTCGCCCGGAGGCGAACCCGCCCCGTAGCCTGCCCGGCATGCGGAGCATGGGCGGGGAACAGGTGCAAGAGACCGTCGCGGGCGCGGTCGCGCTGCTGCGGACGGCGACGGACCGGGACTGGGAGGCTGCACGCGCCGGGCGCCTGGAGTGGAGCTGCCGGGACACTGCGGAGCACATCGCGAGCGACCTCATCGCCTACGCGGGCCAGCTCGCCGGACGCGCCACCGAGGCCTACGTCCCCTTCGAGATCACCCTCGACGACGGCACGGACAACGAAGGCGTCCTGCACGTCGTCGAGACGACCGGCGCCCTGCTCGCCGCGGCCGTCCGCACCACGCCGCGCGAGGTCCGCGCGTTCCACCCCTACCCCTTCCGCAGCGCGGACCGCGAGGGCTTCGCCGCCATGGGGATCACCGAGGTACTCGCGCACACGCACGACATCGCCGAGGGCCTGGGACTGGCCTACGAGCCGCCCGCCGAGCTGTGCGCGGACGTCCTCGCCCGGATCTTCCCGCACGTCCGGCCCGGCGCCGACCCCTGGCGCACCCTGCTGTGGGCCACCGGCCGCGGCGAGCTGCCCGGACGCGCCCCGGTCACCGAGTGGCGCTGGCGCAACAACCTGGTGATCCCGGCCGAGCGCCTCACCCTCCAGGGCGTCACCCCGGCCGCCGCCACCGACCTGGTGGCGGGGGGCGACGGCGGCTTCGCGTGGGTGGAGGGCGGCCCCTTCCAGGGCACCCGGGACGCCGCCGGGATGCTGCTGAAGGCGTACGAGGCGGGCGTGCACCGGCCGGAGTGGGGAGTCTTCGTGCTCGTGCGCCGCCATGACGGCCGCGCGGTCGGCGGCATGGGCTTCCACGGGGTGCCGGACGAGGAGGGCAGGGTGGAGATCGGCTACGACCTCGCCGAGGCGGCCCGCGGCCACGGCTACGCCACCGAGGGCCTGCGGGCGCTGTCCCAATGGGCGCTGGCCCGCGAGGAGGTGACGTCCGTGTTCGCGACGACCGAGCCCGCCAACCTCGCCTCCCAGGCCGTGATCGTCCGTGCCGGTTACACCCGGGTCGCCGGGGACGAGGAGCAACTCGCCTACGAGCTGCGCGGCTAGCGGCCGGTGGCCGACGGGCCGACGGGCCGGCGGTCGACGGCCCGCGGTCGACGGTCGACGGTCGACGGTCGACGGTCGACGGTCGACGGCCCGCGGCTAGCCCGCCCGGGACGCGCCCTTGCGTCGCCGCAGCCCCGCCCCGTGCAGCAGCCGCACCACCTCGCGGCTGCTGACCTCCAGCGCGCCGGCGGACACGGCGTCGGCGTACCGCTGGGCGGGGAGGTCGTAGTGGTCCCGTTCGAAGGCGCGGCGCGGCATTCCCAGCGTCTCGGCGAACGCGTGCAGCTCGGCGTAGGAGACGTCGCTGACGAGGTGCGACCACATGCGGCCGTGCCCCGGCCAGCTCGGCGGATCGATGTAGACGGTCACCGGGCCGCCCTCACGAAGGGGCGCCTTCGACGCCTCCGACGGCACCGCCCAGCGAGCCGACCGCCGCGACCTTCACGCCCGCCTTGCCGCACACCCAGTGCGGGTCGGGGCCGAGCTCCGGCTCGACGTCCAGCGCGTGCGGGTCGCCGGAGCCGCACACCGGGCACAGCGGCCAGCGCCCGTACCGCTCGAGCAGGGCGTCCTGAACGTCCTGCGCGACCAGTCCGGCCACGAACTCCGCGCCCTCGGGCCACTGCTCGACCCACCAGCGCCGCTGTACGACGGACTCCTCGACCAGCGAGACGACGTCCGGTTCGGCGACCCGGCTCGCCACCAGGTCGGCGAGGACGAGGGCGCGTGCGGCGTGCAGCGTCTGCTCCAGAGGGCTGATGGGATCCATGCACCCATTGTGCGCACTCTTGACCCGCGGGCCGAAACGAAAA